>JAISPL010000055.1 GCA_031274925.1 Syntrophobacterales bacterium
AACTCGTCACCCCCATCGCCCTTGAGAAGGAACTCCGTTTCGCTATCAGGGAAGGTGGAAAGACCGTGGGAGCAGGTGTTGTAACCGAGATTATAGAATAAGGGGTAGAAGATGAGGCAGAGAATCAGGATATGCCTGAAAGCCTTTGATCACAGACTGCTTGATCAGTCGGTGAAAGAGATCGTTGAAGCAGCAAAGAAGACAGGGGCGCAGGTGGTTGGACCGGTACCGTTACCCACGAGAATACAGAAGTTCTGTGTGCTGAGGTCACCTCATATTGATAAGAAATCAAGAGAACAGTTTGAGGTGAGGACACATAAGAGGTTGATCGATATCGTCGAGCCGACACAGCAGACCGTAGACGCGCTCATGAAACTGGAACTTTCAGCCGGTGTTGACGTGGAGATAAAATCTTAGGAGTTCTTTATGGCAATGACAGACCTGATAGATATTAAGGGTGAGAAGGTGGGTGAAATCGAAATTAAAGACGAGATCTTTAATTGTGAGGTGAAGCCCTACCTTATTCACGATGTCGTAAAGATGCAACTTGCTAACAAAAGGAGCGGTACGGCATCTACGAAGACACGAAAAGAAGTGAGCGGTGGCGGAAAAAAGCCTTACCGGCAGAAGGGCACAGGGCGAGCTAGGCAAGGTACCTCAAGGTCACCTGTCCAAGTAGGCGGTGGAACAGTGTTTGGTCCGCATCCGCGAAGCTATCGCTATCTGCTTCCGAAAAAGGTGCGAAGAAGCGCCCTAAGATCAGCACTTACGGTAAGATATACGGGATCGGAAATGAAAGTTCTCGATAGGTTGGAACTTGCGGGGATCAGCACGAAAACTTTTAACAGCATCCTGAAATCACTGAGCCTCACAAAGCCGCTGTTTATTATCGACAAGAAAGATGAGATTGTGGAGAAGTCGGCAAGGAATATTCCATATGTAAAAGTCCTAAAGGTAGATGGGCTGAATGTGTATGACGTAATCAGGCACGAGCAACTGATCGTGACACTGGATGCACTGCGGAGGATTGAAGAGGTGCTTGTATCATGAACGAATACGACGTGGTAGTTAGGCCCATAATTACAGAAAAAAGCTCGCTCCTGAAAGAGACTTCGAATCAATATGTGTTTGAGGTTCAGAGGGATGCGAATAAAATAGAAATCAAAAAGGCTGTCGAGAAGCTGTTCAAAGTGAAAGTTGTCTCGGTAAGCGTAATACAGCTTGAAGGAAAGAAGAAGAGGGTCGGAAGGTTCTCAGGCAAGAAGCCTGATTGGAAAAAAGCGTACGTGAAGTTGAGTCCTAAAGACAAAATAACAATTTTTGAAGGTGTATGATGGGCGTCAGGGAATACAAACCTACTTCTGCGGGTCGAAGATTTATGAGCGGCCTGACCTACAATGAGATTACCAAAGATAAGCCGGAAAAGTCGCTCCTGAAGCCGCTGAAGAAGACCGGGGGAAGGAATAATTCTGGTAAAATCACCACGCGCCACATTGGAGGCGGACACAAGAGAAGGTACAGGGTAATTGATTTCAAAAGGGATAAATTTGAGATACCCGGCAAGGTTCGCGGCATAGAGTATGACCCGAACAGGTCTGCGCACATAGCGCTTATTTATTATGCCGATGGAGAAAAGCGGTATATGATTGCTCCCCATGGAATGAAGGTGGGCGAAATTATCATATCGAGCAAAAGAGTGGATACGGAGATTAAGGAAGGTAACGCACTTCCGTTGCGGTTCATACCGCTCGGGACTTTTGTTTATAATGTTGAGATGAAGCCCGGTAAGGGCGGACAGCTTGCAAGAGGTGCGGGAAGCTACGCTCAGCTCGTGGCGAAAGAAGGAGATTATGGCCATGTTCGGTTGCCGTCAGGAGCGGTGAGGCTTATCCACCTTAACTGTGTGGCTACCATTGGGCAAGCGAGCAATATAGATCATGAGAATATAACGGTAGGAAAGGCCGGGAAACCCCGGTGGCTCGGCATCAGACCGACAGTAAGAGGGACGGCGATGAATCCTGTCGATCACCCTCTGGGCGGCGGCGAAGGCCGGTCAAAGGGTGGAAGGCATCCTTGCTCACCTTGGGGTCAGTTGGCCAAGGGAATGAAGACAAGAAAGAATAAGAGAACAGATAAATTTGTAGTAAAGAAAAGGGATTAGGAGGTTTCCATGGCGAGGTCTTTAAAAAAAGGGCCGTACGTGGGCGGAAAGTTAGTAGAGAAGGTCGAAGAGATCAAGGAGTCCAAGAGTTCAAAGGCAATAAAAACCTGGTCAAGAAGCTCGACGATCATTCCGGATTTTATCGGGCTCACCTTCGCGGTTCATAACGGAAAGAAATTCATACCGGTCTTCATAACGGAAGAGATGGTTGGGCATAAACTGGGTGAGTTTTCTCCCACAAGGACATTTCACAGCCATTCGGGGGATAGAAAGGCAAAAGTGGCGAAGAGAAAGGATTAATGTATGGAAATTATTGCCAGAGCAAAAATGATACGGATATCCCCGAGAAAAGTAAGGCTCATAGGGGACCTGCTGAAAAAAAAGAATATCAATGATGCAAGTGGTCTGCTCACATATATGCCGCAAAAGGCGTCGGGCATCCTAAAGAAACTTTTAGACAGTGCCGTTGCCAACGCAAGACAGAAGAAGTATGTGGATATTGACAATCTTTTTGTGAAGAATGTTATCGTCGATGGCGGACCAGTCATTAAGAGATTTCTGCCGAGGGCCATGGGAAGGGCTACGAAGATCAGAAAACGGATGAGCCACATCACTATGGTTTTAGATGAATCATAATTTTGGAGGATAAATGGGTCAGAAGACAAATCCTTTCGGTTTCAGGCTTGGTGTAATAAAGACATGGGATTCCAGATGGTTTGCATCAAAGAATTATGCCAAATTTCTCCACGAGGACTTGGCTATCAAGAAATTCCTTAAAGAGAGACTCCACCAGGCCGGGATTTCGAAGATAGAGGTCGAGAGGGCTGCAAATAAGGATAAGAGGGCAAAGATCAACATCTTCACGTCAAGACCTGGCCTTGTTATAGGAAGAAAAGGCGCTGAGGTAGAAAATCTGAAGAGAGAGCTTCAACGCATCACAGATAAGGAGATTATCCTGAACATCACGGAAGTGAAGAGGCCCGAGATAGATGCACAACTTGTGGCGGAAAATATCGCACTTCAGCTTGAGAGAAGAGTGTCCTTCAGAAGGGCGATGAAACGGAATGTCTCGCAGGCGTTGAAGTTCGGGGCGAAAGGCATCAAGGCGATGTGTGCAGGAAGGCTTGCGGGCGCCGAGATGGCAAGGACGGAATGGTACCGAGAAGGCAGGGTACCTCTTCAGACAATAAGGGCCGATATTGACTATGGCTTCGCGATAGCGAGCACGAAATATGGCGTCATAGGGATTAAAGTGTGGGTTTTTAAGGGCGAAATTTATCAGGAGGCAAGATAATGCTTGCACCAAAGAGGGTTAGATACAGAAAACAGATGAAAGGCAGAATGAAAGGGTCTGCGAGCCGAGGCAATAAAGTGAGTTTTGGGGAATATGGACTTCAGGCCCTTGAGTGTGGATGGATCACATCTAGACAGATAGAGGCTGCCAGGGTCGCACTCACGAGATTTGTCAAGAGAACAGGCAAGGTCTGGATCAGAGTATTTCCTGATAAACCCATTACCAAGAAGCCAGCGGAAACACGCATGGGTAAAGGAAAAGGACCTTCGGAAGGTTGGGTTGCGGTTGTGAAGCCAGGAAAGATTCTGTATGAGATTCAGGGCGTACCCGAAGACAAGGCGAAGGAAGCTCTAAGGATTGCTTCTTTTAAACTGCCCATAGGTATGCGGTTTATAACGAGAAGCGAGGAATGAGGAATAATGAGAGCGAAGGATCTGAAGGAACTCACAAAAGAGGAACTTATCAAGAGGAAGAAGGACCTGAAGGAGGAAATGTTCAATCTCAGGTTTCAGCTTTCTACGGGGCAGCTGGAAAATACCGCGAGAATGGGCATTCTGAAAAAGGATGTAGCAAGACTTGAGACGATTTTGAGGCAGAAGGAATTACACGCTTAAGGGGTAGTTATGGAACTGAAAAGCAGCATCGGAAGAAAAAAAATTATCGGGATTGTTATTAAAGACAAGATGGATAAAAGTGTGGTGATTGAAGTCGAGAAATTCTTGAAACATCCCAGATACCATAAATATTTGAAGATGAAGAAGAAATACAAGGCACACGATGAGGCAAATGTGTGCAAGGTGGGAGATAAGGTTCTTCTCGTCGAGACGAGGCCGCTGAGCAAAGACAAGAGATGGTTGGTAAAAGAAGTGATAAAACGGGAGGCACCTGTAGCGATAGTTAAGGACGAGGTGGTAAAGGATGATACAGGAGCGAACTAAACTCGACGTGGCGGACAATTCGGGAGCCAAGAAGCTTGGATGTATACGGGTTCTCGGGGGATCCAGGAAGAGATATGGAACGGTAGGGGATATTATTGTGGCATCAGTTAAAGAGGTTATCCCCAATTCGAAGGTAAAGAAGGGCGATGTAGTGAAAGCGGTGATTGTACGAACTAGCAAAGAGATCAGGCGTATTGACGGATCGTATGTGAGGTTTGACGACAACTCTGCAGTCATTATCAACCAGTATAATGAACCGATCGGCACGAGGATATTCGGTCCGGTCGCAAGAGAACTGCGCGCTAAGAAGTTCATGAAGATAGTATCCTTGGCTCCGGAAGTGGTGTAGTGCCGGGAAGCGTGAGGCGATAGATGGGTAAATTATTACCATACGATACTGAAAGGGCTTCCTCCAGGGGTCCACAGAGTGAGATGAGGTAATTATGGAGAAACATTATCATGTGAAAAAGAATGACCTTGTAATGGTGAGCACCGGTAAAGATAAGGGTAAAACCGGAAAGGTGCTGAGGATCATAAAGAAAAAGGATCGGCTTATTGTTGAGAAGATAAACATGATAAAGAGGCACGTGAAGCCGAGTCAGAAAGCAAAGGGCGGAATCATGGAAAGGGAAAGCCCCATCCATGTGTCGAACGTGATGATTTACTGCGAAAAGTGCTCAAAACCTGTGCGGGTGGGCAGGAAAATTCTTGAGGACGGCAAGAAGATAAGGTTCTGCAAGAAGTGCGAAGAGGTCATTGACAAGTAGGAGGCAACTGTTGAAGACAGGATATGTGGAATATTATGAGAAGGAAGTAAAAGCTGCTTTGATGCGGAGGTTTAAATACAAAAATGTAATGCAGGTGCCGAAGATCGAGAAGATAGTGGTAAATGTGGGTCTGGGGGAGGCTATTCAGAACATTAAAGCTCTTGACGCTGCATCTCATGATATTATGCTTATCACTGGTCAGAAACCGGTTATTACAAAGGCGAAGAAATCGATCGCGTCCTTCAAATTGAGGGAAGGTATGTCGATCGGTTGCATGGTTACGCTCAGACAGGAGCGGATGTACGAATTTTATCGAAAGTTGGTTACGATCGTACTTCCAAGGGTTAGAGACTTCAAGGGCGTCTCTCCGAAATCCTTTGACGGGAGAGGGAACTACACCTTGGGCCTCAAAGAGCAGACTCTGTTCCCTGAAATAGAATATGATAAGATTGATAAGGTAAGGGGTATGAATATTACCATCACCACAACAGCGCCTTCAGACGAGGAAGGATTTGAACTTCTGAAGCTTATGGGCATGCCTTTCAGAGTTTGACGGAGGACCAGATGGCACGAAAAGCGATGATAGAAAAGACCAAGAGAACTCCTAAATATAAAGTAAGAGCCAGGAATAGGTGTGTGGTTTGTGGGAGGCCGAGAGGTTACTTGGGTAAGTTCCAGATGTGCAGAATATGCTTCAGGCAGCGATCCTTAAGGGGAGAGGTTCCTGGAGTTATAAAATCGAGTTGGTAAGGGGGCAGTTATGGGTATGGTAGATCCAATCGCCGATATGCTTACGAGAATAAGAAACGCGATCATGGCCCGACATGAATCGGTTGACATACCTTATTCCAATATGAAACTCGCTATATCCAAGATTCTTAAGGAGGAGGGTTACATAAGGAATTATAAGACTTTCGTCGATGAGGCTCGCAAGAGGTTTCTGAAAGTATATCTGAATTACGATGAGAACAATAAGAGCGTGATCACAGGCCTTAAACGGGTGAGCAAGCCCGGCAGAAGGGTCTACGTGAAAGCGGAAGGTATACAGAGTTTGAAAACGCGGCTCAGCCTTGTGGTTCTTTCTACATCGAAGGGACTCATGACTGACATAAATGCAGGGAAGAATAAAGTAGGAGGGGAACCCCTCCTCATGGTCTGGTGAGGTAACAATGTCAAGGATAGGCAAGAAACCTATTATGGTGCCGGCAGGCACGAAATTGGAAATTAAAGACAATATGGTTTTTGTTGCCGGGCCGAAGGGCAATTTGGCGAGACCTTTGTTGGAGGGGTTGCAGGTAAACTTTGACGGCAATACGGTCACGGTGACGAGAGACAGCGAAGAGAAAAAGATCAAGGGTTTCCACGGGCTCATGAGGACGCTTATCTCTAATATGGTAGAAGGCGTTGACAAGGGCTTCGAAAGAAAGCTGGAGATCGTGGGTATTGGCTACAGGGCTGAAATTCAAGGTGACAACGTGGTTTTTTACCTCGGTTATTCACACCCGATTGCATTTGCTCTACCTGAGGGCATTTCCGCACAGATTGAAAAACAGACCTTGCTAACGATAAGGGGCATCAATAAAGAACTTATCGGAGAGGTGGCTGCAAAAATGAGGGCGCTTAGGTCGCCTGATGTGTATAAGAACAAAGGTGTGAAGTATGCCGACGAAGTCCTGAAGAAAAAAGCAGGCAAAAGCGGGAAGTAAGGGGTATGTAAATGGATAGAAGAAAGAAGACCGAAGCAAGAGCGCGAAGAAAGAGACGGATCAGAAAGAAAATATCGGGCGTTGTGGATAAACCGAGACTGTGTGTATACAAAAGCCTGAAAGAGATATATGCCCAGCTTATTGACGACTCGGCTAGCAAGGTGATCACTGGGGTATCGACACTGTCGAAAGAAGTGAGAACGGAGCTTAAATACGGCGGGAATGTCGAAGCGGCAAAGAAAGTCGGTCTGCATATAGGTAGGAAAGCTAAGGAACTGGGAGTTGAACATGTAGTGTTTGACAGGAATGGTTTTAAATACCATGGCAGAGTTGCTGCTCTTGCAGAAGGCGCGAGAGAAGCCGGGTTAATTTTCTGAGAGGGAGGTAAACTGTTGGTTGAGAAAAAGCGAACAGAGGCAGACGGACTAGAACTACAGGACAGGCTGGTTTACATAAATCGGGTTGCGAAAGTAGTGAAGGGCGGAAGAAGGTTCAGCTTCAGTGCGATTGTGGTTGTCGGGGATGGCAACGGCAAAGTCGGCTATGGTCTTGGAAAGGCCAACGAAGTGCCTGACGCGATCCGAAAAGCTGTGGAGCGTGCCAAGAAAGATATTATTGAGGTACCTGTCACTAAAGGGACGATCCCACATGAGATCATGGAAAAATATGGTACCAGCCAGGTGTTCATGAAGCCGGCCAAAGAGGGCACAGGTGTTATAGCGGGTCGGGCAGTCCGTGCCGTCGTGGAGGTTGCTGGAATAACAAATATACTGACAAAATGCTATGGCTCCAGAAACTATCATAATGTGGTAAAAGCCACGATCAAGGGGCTTTCTCTGTTGAAGTCGCCTGAATTTTCCTTGAAACAGAGAGGGAAGACAAGGGGCGAGGAGGGATAACTTGGACTACATCAAAGCGAAATGGGTTAAAGGCTATATAGGGCGTACAAAGGATCAGAGAGACACGGTGCGCAGCCTCGGATTCAGGAAGCTGCAGGAGGAGAGAGTCCTCAAGAATACGCCTGAAATAAGGGGCATGATAAAGAAGGTCATGCATCTTGTGAGAATTGTGGAGGATGTATAATAAATGAGACTGTCTGACTTAAAGCCATTCGTTGGATCCAGGAAGAATAGAAAGCGTGTAGGAAGAGGAACG
Organism: Syntrophobacterales bacterium; assembly: GCA_031274925.1. Taxonomy (NCBI): domain Bacteria; kingdom Pseudomonadati; phylum Thermodesulfobacteriota; class Syntrophobacteria; order Syntrophobacterales; species Syntrophobacterales bacterium. Next base: position 8,022 of record JAISPL010000055.1, read on the forward strand.
GGATCAGGCCTAGGTACGACTGCTGGCTATGGGAACAAGGGACAACGTTCGACAAGCGGCGGTTCAAAGGGCAAAAGCTTCGAGGGCGGACAGATGCCGCTCACAAGAAGAATCCCGAAGAGAGGTTTCAAAAACCCCTTCAGAGTTGAGTTTGCCGTTATAAAAGTAGAGGACCTTGAGAAGTTCAGGGGCAAGGAACAAGTAGGAATACAGGATATCATAGAGGCAGGATTTGTAAAGAAAATCAGAAATGGAGTGAAACTGTTGTCGGACGGCGAGATCGACTTCCCTATCAAGATAACGGTTCATAAAGCATCCAAAAAGGCGATAGATAAGATTACCGCGCAGGGTGGCTCTGTGGAGGTACTGGTTTAATGGGAGGTTTCCAGAATATTGGGAAAATCCCTGAGCTTAAACGGAGAATAATTACAACTCTTTTTCTGCTGTTGGTCTATAGAGTTGGTGTCCATATCCCCACTCCCGGTATAGACGGGAAAGTGCTCGCAGGTATCTTTGAAAGGGCACGCAGCACGTTGCTTGGGTTTTTCGATATGTTTGCCGGTGGAGGCCTCGAAAGACTGTCTATATTTGCCCTTGGTATTATGCCGTACATAAGTGCGTCCATCATTTTGCAACTGCTGACGGTGGTAGTACCGACGCTTGAGAAGTTATCAAAAGAAGGAGAGGCCGGAAAGAAGAAAATCACACAGTATACAAGGTACGGTACTGTAGTGATCAGTCTTATACAGGGCTTTGGGATTGCCGTAGGCTTGGAACAGATGAAGGGCGCTGCTGGAGAGCTCGTGGTGTATAACGCAGGATGGAGTTTCAGGCTTATGACCATGATAACGCTTACCGCAGGTACGTCATTTATCATGTGGCTCGGGGAGCAGATTACAGAGAAAGGCATCGGAAACGGCATTTCTCTTATTATCTTCGCGGGTATTGTGGCGAGGATGCCCAATGCTATCGCTCAAACAATGACACTAGTCGGTGGTGGCGAGCTGAATTGGTTTTTTGTCCTTGTCGTAGTGGTTATGATGCTGATTGTGATTGCTTTCATCATCTTTATGGAAACATCCCAGAGGAGGATTCCCGTACAGTATGCGAAGCGTGTAGTTGGGAGAAAAATGTACGGAGGCCAGACGACACACCTGCCACTCAAGGTGAATACAGCAGGAGTTATTCCACCCATATTTGCATCGTCCATAATTATGTTCCCCGCAACGATAGCGAATTTTATCGACCATCCTTGGATGAAAAATGTTGCCGGATACCTTACCCCAGGAAGTTGGATGTACGAGATCATGTACGTGAGTTTTATCATTTTTTTCTGTTTCTTTTATACCGCTATTGTCTTTAATCCGGATAACGTGGCGGATAATATGAAGAAATATGGGGGGTATATCCCCGGCATAAGACCAGGTAAGAGGACTGCGGAGTATATAGAGAAAATTCTTTCTAGGGTGACCTTTATTGGGGCAATTTATATTTCGTTTGTCTGCGTTCTTCCTACATTGCTGGTGAAGAAATTCAACGTGCCTTTTTACTTCGGTGGCACCGCTTTGCTGATTGTTGTAGGTGTGGCTCTTGACACTATACAGCAGATTGAATCGCACCTCATCCTGAGGCATTACGACGGTCTTGTTAAAAAGTCAGGAAGGATAAAAGGGAGAAGGTGATTTTGAAAGGGGCTCGATACGGCGTTTGCCGGAATCTGCCCATATGTGCAGACTACTGTCCCGCATGGTGGCTCGTGGAAACTGGATGGACTGGAGTTAAGAGAATAAGAGAAGAGATGTAAGTTGTTGCCGAATGATTATATTAAGAAATTCGGAAGAGATAGAAAAGATAAAGACCGCAAGCAGATATGCGATGGAGATATTGTTGCACGTAAAAAGTACTGTCCAGGAAGGCATGAAAACGATGGACCTGGAGGCGGTTTGTGAGGAGCGAATAAAGAGCACAGGGAAGATAAGGGCTGCTTTTAAGGGTTATAGCGGGTACCCCTATTGCCTGTGCGTGTCAGTGAATGATGAAGTAGTACACGGTATGCCAGGAGAAAGGATTTTAAAGGAAGGGGATATCGTGAGTATAGATTTTGGAGTGGCTTATGAAGGCTATTTCGGGGATGTTGCGCTGACCGTTGGGGTCGGTAAAGTTTCTCAAAAGGCCGAAAGACTTATGAAGGTTACGGAAGAGAGCCTGTACCGTGGCATAAGCGTGGCCTCGGGAGGGAGGAGATTGCATGATGTCTCTCATGCAATCCAGTCTTGCGTGGAGTCGGCCGGGTTTTCGGTGGTGAAAGAGTTTGTGGGGCATGGTATAGGAAGAAGCCTGCATGAGGAACCTCAGGTGCCTAATTTCGGGGAAAAAGGCACGGGGGTAAGACTTAAGAAAGGCATGGTGCTGGCAATAGAGCCGATGGTTAACATAGGGGCAAGCGATGTTATGATCAAAGAGAATGGTTGGACTGTAGTTGCCAAAGACGGCGGTCTGTCTGCCCATTTTGAGCATACCGTGGCTTTGAACGAAAATGGCGCTGAGATTCTAAGCGCATTGTGAAGGGAAGATGCCAAAAGGCGAAGGAATAGAGATAGAGGGTACAGTTATAGAGCCGTTGCCGAATGCGATGTTCAGAGTAGAACTTCCCAATGGCCATAAGGTGCTGGCCCATGTATCAGGCAAGATGAGGATGCACTATATTAAGATCCTGCGTGGAGACAAGGTGGTTGTTGAACTTTCACCGTACGATCTCAGCCGCGGAAGGATTATTTACAGAGTCAAGTAGGAGGAAGAAATGAAGGTAAGACCCTCAGTAAAGAAGCGGTGTGATAAATGCAAGATCATCAAGAGGAAAGGGGTACTGAGAGTGATATGCGAGAACCCCAAACATAAGCAGAGACAAGGCTAAGGAGGTATGACGTGGCAAGAATCGCGGGTGTCGATATACCGAGGGACAAGAGGATAGAGATTGCGCTCACGTATATATATGGAATAGGAAGGGCACTTTCAAACCAGATTATTGCTGAAGCCGGAATAGACCCTGACAAGAGGACTAATGCGCTTACGGACGAGGAGATTGCCAAGATAAGGGAGATCATTGAGAGGACGTATAAGGTTGAAGGTGATCTCAGGAAAGAAGTAAGTATCAATATAAAGAGACTCATGGATATAGGCTGCCGTAGGGGCTTGAGACACAGAAGAGGACTGCCGGTGCGGGGTCAAAGGACGAGAACCAACGCTCGCACGAGAAAAGGCCCGAGAAAGACATCAATGAAACGAAAAAAATGAGGTGGTAGATGGCGAGAACCAAAAAAACAGGCAAGAAAAAGATTAAGAAGAATGTGCCTATAGGAGAAGCTTATATCCAGTCGAGCTTTAATAACACGATCATCACTATAACGGATCCTCAGGGTAATGTCGTTTCCTGGTCAAGCGGGGGCGTTGTGGGATTTAAAGGTTCGAGGAAAAGCACTCCGTTTGCGGCTCAACTTGCTGCCGAGAACGCGGCAAAAAAGGCCATGGAGAGCGGCATGCGGACAGTGGATGTATTTATAAAGGGTCCGGGAGCGGGCAGGGAAGCGGCGCTCAGGGCGCTCCAGAGCGCGGGGCTGAAAATTCATCTGATAAGGGATATCACGCCTATTCCGCATAACGGATGCAGGCCGCCGAAAAGAAGAAGAGTTTAAGGAGGGGAGCATTGGCGAGATATGTAGGACCATCATGCAGGCTTTGCAGAAGAGAGGCAGTTAAACTTTTCCTGAAAGGCGAGAGATGCTACACGGAGAAGTGTGAAATAGAAAAGAGAAACTATCCGCCCGGAGTCCATGTCGAGACGAGAGGAAAATTTCTTGAATATGGATTACGGCTGAGAGAAAAGCAGAAGGTGAGAAAGACCTACGGGTTGAGTGAAAAACAGTTCAAACGGTTCTTTGGCATGGCAGAAAAGAAGAAGGGTATAACGGGTGCGAATTTCCTTATACTGTTGGAAAGACGGCTCGACAATATGGTGTATAGACTGGGATTTGCCACGTCGAGAAAGGAAGCCAGGCAACTAGTATCACACAACCATATCATGGTAAATGGGAAGAAAGTCAATATCCCGTCTTTCATCATAAAGGAAGGAGATGAAATAACTGTAAAGAACAAAGAATTATTCTCAGTCAAGAACGCCCTTGAGTCGGTTGTGAGGAGGGGGGTACCTTCCTGGATTGATCTTGATAAGGAGGAAATGAAGGGCGTGATCAAACTTCTGCCGGTTAGAGAAGACATTACAATGCCGATAAAGGAACAACTCATAGTGGAGTACTATTCGAGATAGTCCTTACCCCAAAGGAGGGCATATGCATATGTTTGAGAAGAATTGGCAGGAATTGATTAAGCCGACGAAAATTGAGATTGAGAAAAAAGACAGCAATTATATAAAGTTCTCTACCGAGCCATTTGAGCGAGGATATGGGATAACGATCGGCAACTCCCTTCGCAGGGTTTTGCTTTCTTCGATAATGGGGAGTGCTATAACATCCGTGTGGATTGACTCGGTGGATCATGAGTTCTCAACCGTAAGGGGAGTTCAGGAGGATGTCACAGAGTTGATCCTCAACTTGAAGAAGGTCGTACTGAGGATGACAGACGACAAACCCAAGGTGATCAAGATTGACAAGAAGGGCGGAGGAGAGGTCAGAGCGGATGACATTACCCATGAAGGTGGTGTCGAGATTATCAATCCAGATCACCACGTGGCGAATCTGAGTGACGACGCGCGACTTTATATGGAGATGAAGGTGAAGGTAGGCAGGGGCTACGTTCCGGCAGATCAAAACCGGGATGAAGGCGATCCTATCGGGACCATACCGGTGGATGCCATATTTTCGCCGATAAAAAAGGTAAGTTATAATGTGACGCCGGCAAGGGTGGGATTCAGAACGGACTACGACAAGCTTACGATGGAAATATGGACTAACGGCAGCGTGAATCCCTTGGATGCCCTTTCATTTGCGGCAAAAATTGTTAAGGAGCAGATGCGCGTTTTTATAAACTTCGAGGACCTCGAAGGTCTGGAAGCCGGAGAAGATAAGGTCCTTGACAAGCAATCTTTCAATGAGAACCTTTACAGGAGCGTTGATGAACTTGAGCTCTCAGTGAGAAGTGCCAACTGCCTGAAGAATGCGGATATAAAATACATTGGAGAACTTGTTCAAAAAACAGAGCAGGAGATCCTTATGACAAAGAACTTTGGTAGAAAATCTTTGAATGAGATAAAAGAGATACTGTCTTGTATGGGCCTCAGACTCGGGATAAAGGTAGAGAATTTTCCGTCACGGGAAGAGTTGGACAAGATAGCATTGAAACGAAAAGATAATATATAGAGGTTTACTATGAGGCATTTGAGGACGGTAAAAACATTAAACAGGACAAAAAGTCATAGAAAAGCGCTTCTCATGAATTTGGCAAATTCCCTTTTCAATCATGAGAGTATAAAGACGACAAGCATGAAAGCTATGGAGTTGCGCAGGGTGGCTGATAGGCTTATAACTCTCGCGAAAAGAAAAGATGCCCACGGCATGCGGCTGGCGTTTGGTTTCTTGAGGGACAAGGAGATGGTGAAGAAGCTTTTCAGTGATATTGGGGACAGATATACCACCATAAATGGCGGTTATACAAGGGTCCTTAAGATAGGCAACAGGAAAGGTGATAACGCCCCCATGGCGATTGTTGAGCTTACACAAAAAAAAGAAAAGAAAGAGAGTTAAACGAACCTCGATAGATTGGGGGATCGTCTAACGGCAGGACGCCAGGCTCTGGATCTGGCTATCTAGGTTCGAATCCTGGTCCCCCAGAATGTGTCCTTCACTAATGAACAGGCGGACGGCGGTCATAATTCCTGCATATAACGAGGAGTACACCATAGGGGATGTGGTGAGGGGCGTGAAAATGCTTGGCGTCGGATATGACGTCATAGTAGTCAACGATAATTCATCCGACAAAACATCAGAAAAAGCGAAAGAAGAAGGAGCAAAGGTAGTCGAGCTGTCATATAATCTTGGCATTGGCGGGGCGGTGCAGACCGGCTATAAGTACGCCTTGGCGGGAGGGTATGACGCATGCGTTCAGGTGGACGGTGATGGCCAGCATCCCACCCAAGAGATCGTCCGTCTGGTTGAAGCCTTATTTGAGAATGGATATGACATGGTGATCGGGTCCAGATTTGTGGAAGACACTGATTATCAGGTGTCTTTTATGAGGGATATGGGAATCAAGATATTGTCGTTTTTCCTCAGAATGACCACCGGCCTTGTGGTGAAAGATCCGACAAGCGGCTTCAGGGCGATAAACAGAAAGGCGCTCACGCTCTTTTCGAGTCAATACCCTCAGGACTACCCTGAACCAGAGTCTCTTGTGTTTGCCCGTAAGAGACGGTTTAAGATCAAGGAAGTACCCGTAAAGATGAAAAGCCGGACGCACGGCATGTCTTCCATTACACCTCTCCTTGCCGCTTACTACATGGGAAAGGTATTGCTTGCCATGTTTATCGCCCTTTTTAAAAAACTGTAAGGGGATGCCACGTATGCTGCGTATACAGATTTTTGTCGGAATTATCAGCCTCGTGTTTTTCGTTGCAACCTTCGAACTGATCCGAAAGGAACACCTGAGGGAGGAATATGCCATACTGTGGCTCCTCATGTCATCCGCCATCGCAGTTCTGAGTCTCTGGCCCGGACTTGTGGGGATTATCAGCAGGGTTACTGGATTTTATTATATTACCGCCTTGATATCTATGGTATTTATTTTTTTTATTGCCCTCCTGATGCATTATTCTATTGCGATTTCAAAGATGAAAGATGTCAACAAAGAGCTGATTCAACGCCATGCCCTTCTGGAACTGAGACTCAGAGAGATTGAGGGAGAAAAAAACGAGACAGGAAACTGAGAGTCCTTGACGGGAGCGGCTTACCTTCCAGCGGGATCTTCTTCTTCAGACTTCGAGCCGATCTTGTCGTAGAGCGCCTTGCGGCTGATACCCAGAAGACGGGCAGCTTGGCTTTTGTTGTTCCCCACGTAGTTCAGGACTTTTTGAATATATTGCGCTTCCATGCTTGCAAGAGACAGGATTTTTTCCCCTTGCGACATTCTCGCCGCATCTTCCACCTGTGAAGTTCCGCTCAATATACCCTCTGTAAGATCGTCTGCAAACATCTCTTCACGATGGGTACTTATGAGGACGGACCGCTCGACGACATTTGCAAGTTCCCTTACATTTCCAGGCCATTCATATGCCATGAGCAGCCTCATCGCCTCAGCAGAAAACCGTTTCTTCTTGCCAGGCCTTGAGAATTTGTCAAGAAAGTAGTCGACGAGGAAGGGAATATCCTCTCTTTTTTTTCTGAGGGGAGGAAGGTTCAAGAGGAGTGTGTTTATCCTGAAGAAGAGGTCTTTGCGAAACCTGCCCTCGTCTACTTCCCTCTTGAGCTGCTTGTTGGTAGCAAAGATGAAGCGTACATCGACCCTAGTCTCCTTGGTATCTCCGAGTTTTCTGAATGCTCCAGTCTCAAGAGCCCTCAGTAACTTCGCTTGTATGTTGAGGCTCATCTCTCCCACTTCGTCCACAAAGAAGGTGCCGTGATTCGCGATTTCGAGGAGGCCCAATTTGTCACTATCCGCCCCTGTGAATGCACCCTTCCTGTATCCGAACAGCTCGCTCTCCAGCATCGTCTCTTGCAGGGCGCTTGAATTGATTGTTACAAAAGGATTTCCCGAGCGGGGACTCAAATCATGTATGGCCCTCGCTGCAAGCTCTTTTCCCGTACCTGTCTCTCCCAGAATAAGAACAGGTGCTGCCGAAAGGGCCACCAAAGAGATCATGTGTTCCACTCTCGCCATTTCGTCGCTCGTGCCGACAAACCTGTCACGAACCCTTATCCGGTGCAGTTGCTCTTCCAGGACTATATTTTTGACCATGAGCATCTTTTTTTCGTACGCCTTTGCGATTACTTTTGAGAGTTCTGACATCTTGCATGGTTTTGTCAGATAATCGTACGCGCCGAGTTTCATGGAGCGGATGGCCGTGGCTACCGAGGCAAACCCGGTGAGTATGATCACCTCAAGGGTGGGTTCGCTATGTTTGAGTTTCATCAGCAATTCAACTCCATCCATATCGGGGAGCTTGATATCAAGGATCACGACATCAACGGTCTCGTCTTTCAGAATAGAAAGAGCTTCACTGGCCCTAAACGCAGTGAGTACTTTCATCTTCTGTTCAGTGAGTTGTTCTCTGAATGCCTCGACGAGCCGAGTCTCATCATCTATGATCAGAACACGAATCATCTTGCGCCCGGCCTTTGGAATAATAGGGAGAAGGTGGTCCCGTGACCGGGGGTGCTTACCATGCTTGTAGCCCCTCCCATATCCTGCATGAGATCATGACACAAGGTTAATCCGAGTCCTATCCCGCTCTTTGATTCCTTTGTTGTGAAAAAAGGCTCGAATATCTTATCTGCAATTGAATCGGGAATCCCCGTACCGTTATCCTCTATCTCGACAAGAACGTGATCTTCCATGGGCATGGTCCTGATCCATATTGCGGCATCAGCCCTGCCTTCGACGGCATCCTGCGCGTTGGTGATAAGATTGACAAATACCTGCCTAAGGGCGTTTGCATCACCCAAAATAAGAGGAGCGGCAAGCGCTGGTTCCCTGGTAATCCGAATCTTTTCAGTGCCGAGGCGTTCGATCACGCCATCAAGCAACTCACCAATGTCGATTTCGGTGATTTCCAGCCCTTCTTTCTGGAGCAAGCTCAGGATATCGGTAGTCACACCCTTACAGCGAAATGCCTCCTCTTCGATAATATTAAGGTAACCCTTGAGTCTCTCCACATCGGCAAGTTTCGGAAGTGATTCGAGACAACTATGTGCGCGTTCAGAGTAAGCCACCAGAGTGCCGAGAGGATTATTCAACTCATGGGCTATTCCTGCTGCGAGCCGGCCTATGGTAGCCACCTTGGCTTCCTGCATCAACTTAGCCCTGGTCTTCACCCGGTCGGTTGTCTCCTCAATGATGCAGAGGAGTCCTTCGATTCCCCCGTTCTTGTCCTTTAAGGGTACCCCTTTGAAGTCTATGAAGTTGTTCCTGTCGCCCCGGTAGGTCATGAACGGAAAATCCCAGAGCTGGAAAGGCTCACCCTCAAGGCCCGCCTCTATATGACGGGCAAGTCCGCACTGAATAGTATAAGGATCCTTAAGCCAGTTAAAACCGATGAGTTTGGTCTCGGCTTCTTTCGCCAGACCGGAGAGGGCCGCTAATGCCGGGTTTATGCTGGTGAATACTCCGTTTTTGTCAAGAGTGAAGATTGCAACGGGAGCATGGTCGATGATCGCCTTGTTAAACTCGTTCAGTTGGCGAAGTCTGTTCGCTACCTTCTTTTTTTCGGTAATGTCTTCGATAGTGCCTTCGTAGAAAAATGTCTTGTCCTTGGCATCGCGCACGATCTCCTGGAAAAGCCATTCACCGCCAATTATGATACGGCTTAAACTTACCTCAGCATCAAAGGACGTTCCATCATGCCTCAGCCGTTGTTGTTTGAAAAATTGCGGACCGCTTAGGGCGGACTCTTTCATTTTGTTTATGAGCATATCTTTTGAGTTCCATCCTCCTGCCTGAACAAGAGGCAGGAATTCATTGAAATCACGGCCTATTACGTGTTCCCGATTACACTTTAGCATCTTTATTGCCTTAATGTTGCAGTCGATGATCATATTCTTCCTGATATGAAAGATAGCGTCGCTTGTATTTTCAAAGAGCGCCCGGTATGCGGAACCGTCTATATCAGGCGGTCCGGCCGGATCGCCGAGGGGGCTTTTGGTATCCTCAAATTGGGCCACTCTACGGCGTAATTCCGTCAATTCGTGAACCAACTGATCTTTTGTCTTTTTTCGATCGTTCATTGTGATATGTGTCGCTTGTGCGTGATGGCAGGATCATTATATACTATTTCACAAGATATTTCTTTGCATAAAGAAGATTGCACATAATGTTTCCTGAATCCCGGCTTACAGACAATGGTTATTTTAAATGCATAATGTGTGACAATTTTTCATACATGTTGTATACAGTATATACAACTCATCAATCCTTATCAATTATCCTAACAAGACACAAGCTCAAGGAAAACAACATAATGCTAACGGCACTGTTATTGCTAATAAACATACAAATAAGAAAATAATTCTGAATGAGGAGGAGTCATATGGGAGGAGGAAAGACATTTTCTACTATCAGGACGCTGCTCAACCGTAATGCAATGCTTTATCCTGAGAAAATAGCTATGAAAGAGGTGGAGGGGGAGAGAGTCTTCACGTACCAGGCAATGAAAGAAAGGGCCAACAGGATGGGGAATGCTCTCATTGGTCTCGGAGCGAAAAAGGGGGATAGGGTCGCCATTCTAAGCCAAAACAGCTTTGAGTATATGGAATCGGCTATCAATGTACCAAATGCCGGATTTATTTTCGTTGTCTGCAATTTCAGGCTGGCGCCGCCTGAAATTGCCGCGGTGCTTACCGATGCCGAGCCGGTGGTACTGCTCGTTCAGCAGCAATTTGTGGAAATTGTGCAGAAAATTAAAGAAAGTATCCCGTCAATCAAATATTTCGTCTATTTCGGGGATCCAGAGAAGAAACCCGAGGGATGGCATGATTATGAAGAATTTATGGATGGAGCATCCACGGATGATCCATCCGTCGAGATTTACGAAGATGATATTGCCATGCTCATGTATACGAGCGGTACCACGGGGCTTCCCAAAGGGGTTATGCAGACCCACGGAAACTACTATCATGCCGGGCGTGTATGTTCCAGGAATAACAATCTGACGACGGACGACCGGGTGTTTATAGTCTGCCCCATGTACCATATTACCGCCCACTACACATTTTTTGGCAGCCTCTATGCCGTCTGTCCGGCATTTGTCTTTTCAAGATGGGATGTCGAACTCTTTTTGTCGGTCACGGAAAAGGAGAAACTGACAGCCGGAATGTTTGCAACCCCTATGGTGATGATGATAATGGATTTTCCTGCTTTCAGGAGGTACGACGTATCGAGTTGGAAGACCCTCTGGTTTGCCGGTGCGGGAATTATACCCGCTGTGTACAGGGAGTTCATTGACGTCTTTGGAAATATTCTTGGCGAACATCATGGAACTACGGAATCTACGGGTGTAACAACGAACCTCTCGGTAAAAGACATCGGGGAGGCGTTCGGGAGAGGGGATTCCAATATCCTGGAATCATGCGGCCGGGCAAGCTACGACATGGAAATTTTGATCGTTGACAAGGCGGGCAAAAGGGTGCCGCCTGGTGGTGTTGGGGAAATGATAGTCAGAGGGCCGGGCATGGGCCTCGGGTATTGGAGGAAAGAGGCTGAGACTGAAAAGGTTTTTAAGGGGGAATGGTTTTACACGGAAGATGTATGCTCTATTGATGAAAGAGGTTACATCAGGGTCATTGACCGTTTAAAAGACATGATTATTACAGGTGGAGAAAATGTATACCCTGCTGAAGTAGAAAAGGTACTCAATGATCATCCTCACGTGAAGGAATCTTGCGTGATCGGGACCCCGCACCCCACCTGGGGAGAAGCCGTCACTGCCGTCTGTGTTCTAAAGGATGGGGCCAAAGCGGGACCGTCCGAGCTGACAGATTATTGCAAAGGGAAAGTGGCGGGGTACAAAGTGCCTAAAACGGTCCACATTATCTCTGCGCTGCCCCGCAATGCAGCGGGAAAGATACTTAAGAGGGAGTTGCGGGAACAATTCGGGAAACCAGAGTCACACTGAAGGAGGTTGAGCGGCATGGAGTTTACAAGAGAATAATTGGACATAAAGCAGGCTGCACCGAGAGAGCTCGCCGAAGGATAATTCAAGGAAAGAGCGAAGGAATTCGACGAAAAAAAGGAGTGTGGTTTTTCCATTTAGAAGAAAGCATGTGAACCAGGATTTGCGGGCACTTTCATAAAAGATGAATATGGCGGAGCAGGGTTTGGCTGCCTCAAAAACACTCCCCGATGGCCGAAGAGTTTTGACGGGCGGACCTTGGATGCAGACTTAATCAGTCTTTTTGTGTACGTTCGGGCTGGAGATAATACTGACCTTTGGTAGCGAATCAACTGAAGCGGAAATCCTCCCGCCTCTTGTGAGTGGAGAGGTCATTAAAGAAAATGGATTTCCCATCAACGGTGCGGTTCTGAACCGTTACCTCGCTTTATAGCCACCAGACTGAGTGAAGCCCCCGTCTCATGGTCGCCTACGACCCGCTCCTGTCCGTTAATAGAGACCATCCTGCGGCTGGCTTGCCATGATAGCGTTGCGGCCAAGTACCTACCGGCGTTCCCACCCAATGGCTGGCATCAGCGATTCGTTGGACCCTTCCGGGTATCATCTATTTGATTCGTGGTGTATCCCAAACAATAGCGACGGACCTGTGGAATTTTCTTGTCTTTTAACAGCTTCCTGCGGTAAATTATTGAAAATTCAAGTTCAATATTTGCTCTATTAACCTGCCCTCTTTTAAAACGAATCCTAATGATGGAGGCGCCTCATTACCGCCATAAACCCGCTTTTATGGCGGACCGGTTTTTGTGGAGAGGATCGCGAATGGATGCTAAAAAATATTTCATCAGTTACACAGAGCGCGATAAAGCATGGGCAACCTGGATTGCGGGCGTACTGGAAGAACATGGTCAGACTGCTCGGATTCAGGCATGGGATATTCTCCCAGGGGAAAATTTTATAACCAAAATGGATAATTTCCTGCGGGAATGTGATGTTTGTATTCCCATTTTTTCAGAGGCATATTTGGATTCCGCCTATTGCAAAGAAGAATGGACAAACGCATTTGGCCGCGCTGTTAAGAAAAAAGACAAAAAGATAATCCCCGTCAGAGTTACAAATGTGGAGCCTGACGGACTTTTATATGGATTAGTATGTATTGATCTACACGACGTCCATGATGAAGAAAAGGCGGAGCAGAAACTTCTAATCGGCATTGGCTTGCAAAAAGTGTCCCGGGAGAAACCCCCTTTCCCAGGGTCAGCAAAACAGCGGGCACCGTTCCCAGGCAGTCTCCCACAGAACAACCTACAGGAACGCAATCCGTATTTTTCAGGACGGGACGAAGAATTAAACGAAATATATACACAGTTCCAATCGGGGGGTACAGCCAAACAGATCATCACCGGTTTAGGCGGTGTCGGCAAGACAGAAATCGCCAAGGAATATGCCCATCGTTCTATAAATGACTACAAAGACGCTATCTGGTGGGTTCACGCGGAAACTGAAATGACCGCTTTCAATGACTGCCTTCAATTTGCCGATGCCTTCGGTCTTATACCAGAAGGCATGGATGAAGGACGAAAGCTAACCCCGGAGCAATTGGGCAGACGCTTGAAAAAATGGTTTTTGACGCACAACTCGTGGCTTTTCATTTTTGACAATGCAGAGTAAAGAAAAGATATTGAGCCTTATATTCCAGGTGTACCAACAGGGCATATTTTGATTACAACGCGCAATGATGACTTAATGCCGAGGAAATCAATTGAAATTGAACCTTTTACTCCCCATGACGCGGCGCAGTTTATACGTACGCGGCTTGACGGGTATACGTGTTTATTTAAAAACAAAGCCGACTTGGCCGCACTGACAGAGCGATTGAACTACCTTCCGCTGCCTTTGGAACAAGCGGCGGCATATATGGAGCGTACCGAAATAACCTGTTCGGACTACCTGGCCTTATTGGTGAATGATGGGGCAATAAAAGCGCTTGAATCAAGCCTGGGTAGACCGGCAAATTATCCCCGCACCGTGATAGAAACCCTGGCGCTTTCTTTTGGCAAGTTGAGTGAAAGCGCGGGGCAATTGCTAAGTCTCTTTGCCTATATGTCGCCGGATGGGATTCCATTGGATTTTTTCGAACGGCAGCGGAAAAAGCTCCCTCCTCTCTTAAGTGAAGATTTGGGGGATGCTTACAAACAAAATGAGATTATTGCGGAATTGTTGAATTATTCTTTGGTAAAGAAGGATAGGAATGTTTTTTATATCCATCGTCTTGTGCAGGAGATTCGCCGCGAACAGATTAAAACTCACGGAACGGATTGGCTATATGTTTGTATGGAGGCAGCAATAGGTGAAATACCGACATTAGACGATTATGGCCGTTTGGAATCGCGCGAACGGTTTGAGCGTATTGCCCCTCATGCTACGCTATAGCGGGGTACGCGGAGAAAGCATATATTGGCAATATTGATAAAGAGAAAAAGACAGCGTTGCTTTATTATTGGTTGGGAAGAGGCAGGCAAGGACTGGCACAGTACGGACAGGCGCTCACGTGGCATGAGAAGGCTTTATCAATCCGCGAAAAAGTTCTGGGCAAGGAGCACCCGGATACTGCCACCACGTACAACAACATTGGGAAGGTCTACTATAGACAAGGAAAGTATGACGAGGCGCTCACGTGGCATGAGAAGGCTTTATCCATCCGCAAAGAGGTTCTGGGCGAGGGACACCCGGATATCGCCGCCGCATGCAACGACATTGGGAGAGTCTACTATAGGCAAGGCGATTATGACAAGGCGCTCATGCGGTATCAAGAGGCTTTATCCATCCGCAAAGAGGTTCTGTGCGCGGAGCACCCGTCCACCGCCATCACGTACAACAACATTGGGAGAGTCTACCATAGGCAAGGAAAGTATGACGAGGCACTGAAATCGTATCAGAAAGGCTTAGTGATCTATAGAAAAGTTCTGGGCACGAAACACCCGTCCACCGCCATCACGTACAACAACATTGGGAGAGTCTGCTATAGACAAGGAGAGTATGACGAGGCACTCATGTGGTATGAGAAAGCTTTATCAATCCGCGAAAAGGTTCTGGGCAAGAAGCACCCGGATACCGCAGCCACATACAACAATATTGGGAGGGTCTACTATAGGCAGGACGACTATGACGAGGCGCTCGCATGGTATGAGAAGGCTTTATCAATCCGTGAAAAGGTTCTGGGCAAGAAGCACCCGGGTACCGCCACCACGTATAATAACATTGCATTTGTCTACGGTAATTAGGGCGATTATCCCAAGGCGCTCACGTGGTATGAGAAGGCTTACCGGATATTACTGCATCAATTAGGAGATACGCACCCAAACACAAAAGTTGTGAAAGAAAATATGAAGGCCGCATATCTCAACACTGATCGTAAGGAATTGTTTGAGGACTGGTTTCAAAGAATGTTTGATGTTTAA
>JAISPL010000056.1 GCA_031274925.1 Syntrophobacterales bacterium
GTTGTTGCGCCTATTTTGAATGTCTTTGCAGCCTCTTCTATATGTATGTCCTTCCTTCCGATATTCTACTACTCTCTTTCTATATTTTATATCATATCCCATTCTTTTACTTTACAAGAGTAGCTGATGTGCACCGGGGGAAATCACCGTGGGCGATGTATTGCGCGTCATGGATGGACAAAACATCCAGTTTGTTGCTTTCATACGCAGGAAAGGAGGATCCTGGAGATCTTGCGAAAGGGCGGCAAGATGCGCGACATGGACGTATGGGTGCAGGTTTTGTGGAGACTGATTAAATTCAGTTCAATGGCCAAACCAAACAACTGTGCGAAGAAGTCAGGGTTTAAGGGTCTGGTTTGATATGGGAGAGGACGAGCCAAATACCCGCCTCCTCCCCTGATGTTCCGGCTTTCGTGGTCGGTTTCGGTCGCCGCAACAGTCTTGTTCTTGTCTAACTGAATCGGTTGACCTACCGTTGCTTGAATGCGATTTCTCCGAACTCTATACATTTCTTGAATGAATGGTATCTCTCTCTGATCTCGCCGTATCCTAAGGCTTTGAGTCTGTTGACACTGAAGTCCTCCACGTTGAATGAGGCCATGAGAGATCCCATGATGATCGCCTGCTTTATGGTGTTCTCTGTCGTTTCTCCCACATTTGAGAGATAACCCATGAATCCGCCGGCAAAGGTATCGCCCGCGCCCGTGGGATCAAACACGTCTTCTAGGGGATAAGCAGGGCACAGGAATATCTCGTCCCTGCTCACCATAAGTACCCCATATTCCCCGCGCTTGGTTACTATGCACCTAGGGCCTTTTTCCATGATCTTCCTCGCGCCTTTTACGAGGTTGTACTCTTTCGAGATTTCCCTCAATTCAGCCTCGTTGATGACGAGCATATCGACCTTGCCGATAGCCTCCATGAGCGCATCGAATTTATTTTCTATCCAGAAATTCATCGTATCAAGGACCACCGTGCACGGTCTCTTCACCTGGGCAATCACATGGATCTGAAGCTCCGGGTCTATGTTCGCGAGAAAGACAAAGTCTGCATCCTCAAACCCTTCAGGGATGCTGGGTCTGAAATGTTCAATCACATTCAATTCGGTTTTCAGTGTGATCGCCTGGTTAAGGTCGTACCCGTAGCGCCCTTCCCACCTGAACGTCTTCCCGTCATCAACCCTGATGCCGCTCATATCCACGTTTCTTTCTTTCAGGTATTCGATATCACTCAACACAAAATCCTGGCCCACCGATGCTACGATTCCCACATCTGTAAAGAAGCTCGCCGCAGACGTGAAATGGAGCGCCGAACCCCCTAACACATTGTCGACTTTTCCGAACGGAGTCTCTATAGAATCATATGCAACGGTCCCTACAACGAGGAGTTTGCTCATGTGCCCATCTCCCATGACGCTAGGTATTTCTCCTGCTTTGCGGTGAGATTGTCGATTTTGATGTTCAGGCACTGAAGTTTCAACCGGGCCACACTTTTGTCGATCTCATCAGGTACGCTGTGAACGATCTTCTTCATTTTCTTTCCTGTCTTCCACATGAACTCCGAACAAAGGGCCTGATTTGCGAAGCTCATATCCATAACTTCAGAAGGATGGCCTTCCGCTGCAGCCAGGTTTACGAGCCTGCCTTCTCCAAGGAGATATATCTTTCTGCTGTCAGCCATGGTGTATTCGTCCATATGCTCTCTGATTCTTCTTTTTCCCGTTTTTGCAACCTCCAGGGACTCGATATCAATCTCAACGTTAAAGTGACCTGAATTGCATATGATGGCCCCGTCTTTCATTAGCTTGAAATGCTCTTCCCGTATCACGTGGATGTCTCCTGTGGCCGTTACAAAGATGTCGCCTATCTTTGCGGCGCTCTTCATATCCATGACTGCAAAACCGTCCATGCGGGCTTCCAGTGCCCTTAAGGGGTCGATTTCAGTCACGATCACGTGGCCGCTCAGACCTCGTGCTCGCATGGCGATCCCCTTGCCGCACCAACCGTATCCGGCTACGACAATATTGGCCCCGGCAAAGAGGATGTTGGTTGCCCGAATGATGCCGTCTACGGTGCTTTGGCCGGTACCGTACCTATTGTCGAACATATGCTTGGTGTTTGCATCATTGACAGCCATGATGGGAAAGCAGAGGATGTCCTCTTTCTCCATGCTCTTAAGGCGTATTACCCCGGTAGTTGTCTCTTCTGTGCCGCCCACCACTTTGTCTATAAACTCTTTCCTCTTTTTTTCGGAGAGAGTCTTGACCCATTTTTGTACTGCAGGGTGAAGTGCATCATAGCGCTTCAGGGCAATCATATGTAGGGCTCCCACAAGGTCCGCCCCATCGTCCATGGTAATGTTTGGCTCGAAAGCCAGCGCTTTCATGATGTGAGCGTAATACTGGACCTCATTCTCACCTTTTATCGCAAAGGTGGGGATACCGAAATGTTTTACTATAGCTGCAGCAGTGTCGTCCTGCGTACTCAGAGGGTTAGATGCGCAGACTGCTATCTCCGCCCCGCCTTCCTTGAGCGTCCGCGCAAGATTTGCCGTCTCGGTGGTCACGTGGAGGCAACAGGAGATTCGGACTCCTTGAAGTGGTTTCTCTTTTGCAAACCTCTCCCTGATCTTTCTCAGCACGGGCATTCTTGTCTCCGCCCACTCTATCTTATCGAGTCCTCGATCTGCCAGACTAATATCCTTTATATCATGATCGACTTTCATTATTTCCTCCTGTCTCAAGAATCTCAGATGCCTGCCTTTTTTCTTATCTCTTCAACCATGTCAAGCTTTTCCCAGGTAAAATCCTCATCGTTCCGACCGAAGTGGCCGCAACATGCCGTCTTCCTGTATATGGGCCTCAGAAGGTCAAGTTTTTCTATAATTTTCCTCGGCCTCATATCGAACAGTTCGTTGATGATCTGCGCTATCCTGTCAGGGTTGATTTTCGCGGTACCCTGTGTATCGACCATGACTGAAACAGGCTGCGCCACGCCTATGGTGTAGGCGAGCTGCAATTCGAGTCTGTCGGCAAGCCCGGCGGCAACGCAATTTTTTGCGATATAACGTGCCATATAGGAAGCGCTTCTATCTACCTTGGAAGGGTCTTTTCCGGAAAACGCACCGCCTCCGTGGCTTCCCACGCCGCCATAGGTATCGACGATAATCTTTCGGCCCGTCATTCCGCAGTCGCCCTTGGGTCCGCCTACCACGAATCTGCCGGTAGAATTGACATAAATCTTTGTCTTGTCGTCCATCATCTCTTCGGGGATGATCTTCTTGATTACTTCAGTTATGATCCCTTCCCTTATGGTGGCTGTGGTAACGTCGGGGTTATGCTGGGCGGCGATGACGACCGCGTCGACTCTTACCGGTTTTTTGTCGATATACTCGATGGTAACCTGACTCTTCCCGTCAGGCCTCAGAAAATTGAGAGTATTGTTATGCCTTACTTCGGCGAGTCTATGGACCAGCTTATGGGCATACGAGATGGTCATAGGCATGAACTCGGCTGTTTCATTGCATGCGTAACCGAACATGATTCCCTGGTCGCCTGCTCCCTGCTCGTGGTCATTCGTCTCATCAACTCCCATAGCGATATCAGGGGACTGCTCGTCTATGGAAGTAATGACTGCACAGGTTTCCCAATCAAACCCCATGGCTGAATTGTTGTACCCGATATCCTTGATAGTTTCGCGTGCCACATCAGAGACGTGGACATAACAGTCGGTTGTGATCTCGCCCCCCACGAGGACGAGTCCCGTCGTTACAAGCGTCTCACAGGCCACCCTGGCTTTCTTGTCCTTGCTGATTATTGAATCGAGAATTGCATCGGAAATCTGGTCCGAAACTTTATCCGGATGCCCTTCTGCAACAGATTCAGATGAAAAAAGAAACCTGCTCATTCCCATAACTAACCTCCTCAGTTTAGTATTATCTCGCATGTCCGGGAGGTCTTTGACCTCAAACACAAAAGACGAGGCTTCCGGAAACCGGACGCTAATTTTAGTTCAGATCGTATCTTGCGAAGTCCTCGGGGAAGAGCCTGCTCATTTCCCTACGGAGCAATATCTCCCCTTCTTTTGCTGATTCTCCTGCCAGGACTTTCTCCAGCAACTCCTTGCAAAAGTCGTGATTAAGCCCTCGAACCACCTTCTTGGCCCTGGGAATCGAATAAGGGTTCATGCTCATCTCATCGAGTCCAAGGCCCAAAAGTATAGGAACGTAGAGAGGCTCTCCCGCCATCTCCCCGCACAGTGCCACTTCAATTTCATTGGCATGGGCTACATCCACAGTCCTCTTTATCATCCTGAGGACGGCAGGGTGCAAGGGTTCATACAAATAGGATACGTACTCGTTTATCCTGTCTATGGCCAAGGTATATTGTATCAGATCGTTTGTTCCGATGCTGAAAAAATCGACCTCTTTGGCAAGAACATCAGCTATCATACATGTGGACGGCACTTCAATCATAATACCGATCTTTATGTCCGCATTAAAATGGACTCTTTTCCGTTTCAACTCATCCATGCATTCATGGATGACCGCTTTCGCCATCTTCACTTCTTCTACGCCAGAGACCATGGGGATCAGTATTCTAAGCGGTCCATAAGCGCTTGCCATGAGAATGCCCAAAAGCTGAGACTTGAAGAGCGACATCTCTTTGATACAGAGGCGAATCGCACGAAGTCCCATGGCGGGGTTTATTTCCTTGGGGACTTCGATGGATGAAGCGAACTTGTCACCTCCTATGTCCAGCGTCCTGATGGTGATATATTTCAATACTTTATTTTCGGCAAGTTTTCGGTAAATATGGTAATGGTCTATTTCCGAAGGGAGAGTCTTTCTCGACAGGTATATGTACTCAGTCCTGTAAAGCCCTATGCCGGTGGCCCCGTACCGTTCCACAATATCCATCTCGGCTAAGAGCTCTATATTTGCCCCTATTTTGACCTTGAATCCGTCGTACGTTTCCGACTTGAGCTTTGCGAATCGCAAAAAATCGCGACGCTGTAGCTTGAGATGAGCCTGTCTGGCAATATACTCTTTCTGGACCTCTTTGCTGGGGTTGATTATCACTACGCCGGCGTCGCCGTCTATAATGACCGTATCATTGTTTTTCACCAAACTCATTATATCACCCAAACCGACCACTGCCGGTATCTCAAGTGCCCTTGCGACGATTGAAGTATGCGATGTACGACCGCCCACATCGGTAGCAAACCCAGCTATCCGGTTGAGGTTGAATTGTATCGTATCTGCAGGGGAGAGATCATGGGCAACGATGAGGGCCCGTCCTTTAAAACTTTTATGGTACAGGCCCGACTTTTTCCTCTTTACCAGGATCCTCACAAGCCTGTCGTAAATATGCTTGATGTCTTGGCCTCGCTCCCTTAGGTACGGGTCCTCTATTTTTTCGAAACTGGCGAGATACTTGGACACCACCATATCAAGGGCCCATTCGGCATTGACCTTCTTATCCCTGATAGTCCCTGTTACATCGTTTACAAAGGAATTATCCTGAAGAATAAGCATGTAGGCATCGATAATGAACGCGTGCTTTCTCATTTCATCGTCGGATATGGCTTTCTTGATATTGTCAAGTTCCTCTGTGGCCACCTTTATGGCGTTGCAGAACTTTTGAATCTCCCGATCCACATGGTCGTCTCTCACGGAACGCTTGTGCACGGATATTATGCCATGTTCAACGACGTATACGGGGCCTATGGTAATGCCAGACGATGCCCCAACCCCTTTAAGCGTCTTGCTTATAAACACTTCTCTGCTCATTCCTCGTAAAATCCTTCATTAATGAGGACGCCGAGTTCCCGGAACGCATCATCTTCGTCGGACCCGTCCGTACTCAGCCTAATTGTGCTCCCGAGTGGACATGCGAGCATGAGGAGATCCATCATACTCTTGCCGTTCACTTTTTTCCCGTCCTTTTCCATCCAAACATCGGAGGTGAACTCGGTCGCTTTTTTCACGAAGATAGCTGAGGCTCTCGCATGAAGACCCAGTCTGTTTTTTATGGAAAACGTTCCTTCCCGCATAGCTTCCTAAGCCTTTTTGTTCGCCTTTAGCACATCCGTTGCAAGATATATGTTTTTTCGTCCGTAATGGGCGATGAATTGGGCAAGCTCGTTGAGTGATTTGCGTTCGCGGTAGGAAACCAGTTTTATGAGCATGGGCAGATTGACCCCAGTTACTACCTCCACTTTACCATCCTCAAGAAAGGAAAGGCTGATGTTCGACGGTGTGCCTCCGAACATATCCGTAAGGATAATGATTCCCTCTCCTGAATCTGCCTTCTTCAAAGCCTGCGCAACCTTATCTTTCAACTTGTCCACATCGTCATTGGGTAATATATCGACAAACCCGAACTGTTTCTGTTCTCCTACTATTAATTCCGTGGCTGCAACCATCTCGTGCGCGAGATTGAAATGGGCAACTACAATCAGTCCTATCATCTATTCCTCCTCACCTGTCGATATCTCTGTGTGTCGCAGAGACTGTATATCCTGAAGCGGAAAACTGCTTCGCCATGTCCCTGACGATAAATACCGACCTATGTTTCCCGCCGGTGCATCCCAGCCCAATGGTCAGGTAACTCTTGCCTTCCCGCTCAAATAACGGAATCAGATAGGAAAGAAAACCAAAAAACATGCGTGAATACTCTTCGTACAGACTGGTAGAACGTATAAATTCGGCCACATCTTCCGAAAGTCCGGTCTTTTCTCTCAGCTCGTTTACAAAATAAGGATTAGGCAAGAATCGTACATCGAAGACCATGTCTGCCTCAAGGGGTACGCCCTGGGCATAACCGAAGGATAAAAGATTAATCATCATCCCCTGGTAATTCTGCCTATAGGTGTCGATGGCAAGACGCCTCAATTCGTGCGGCGTCATATAGGATGTATCGATTATGCGGTCCGCGCTGTCCTTTATCCAACCCACGAGCTTCCTTTCCTCATTCACCGCATCCTTGATACTCGGTGTCTGGTAAAGAGGGTGAGATCTTCTCGTCACTTTGAAACGATTTATAATTGCATCATTGGAACTGTCGAGAAAGACCACCTCAGCGCTCCATTTTGTCTTGACCTGCTTAAGGATCTCTTTTCCCTCTTCAAAAAACTCTTTTTCTCTGATATCGACTACGAGGGCACATTTCTCGATCTTGTTGCCGGCTTTTTCCGCCAGAGTCAAAAACTCCGTGAGGAGAATCGAAGGAAAGTGATCCACACAGAAATACCCGATATCTTCGAGAGCTCTCAGAAATGTGGTCTTTCCCGAACCTGAAATACCGCTAAGTATTACTATTTTCACCGATTTGCTACTCCTTCTTTATGGACCTCAGAATTTTCTCCTATAGATCAATGGCCGCGTTTACATTCTTAAGTCTTTAGGAATTGCTTGTGACGAGCCAGTTTTATTATGGCTGATAC
The DNA here is from genome assembly GCA_031274925.1 of Syntrophobacterales bacterium. Classification (NCBI taxonomy): domain Bacteria; kingdom Pseudomonadati; phylum Thermodesulfobacteriota; class Syntrophobacteria; order Syntrophobacterales; species Syntrophobacterales bacterium. The sequence goes on from JAISPL010000056.1 coordinate 7,446, forward strand.
ATTTCCTACGGAGCTTACCGGAATCCTGACGAGAGAAAGATCAAGACCAAAGATCTCGCACTTCTCTTCTCTGAAACCCACTCCCTCGTAGTCCACACTATTATCTACCCCAGCCAAAAAATCCCACCCACTAAGTCAATCTTCTTTCTGTCTTTTATCAAAGAGACTCCGACCTTATATCGACAATACCGACACCCCCTATCTCAAAAAGGTTCTTGATCATCTCCAGCGTTTCCCCGTAAAACTCAATCACTCTCATCTTCTTTATTTGCCACATCATCAAACAATGAGCCTGTAACCTCGCATAACAAGATCAAGGTTGCTTTGACTCCAGGACCTGCTGATGATTTACGCCCATTCCCAAAACATCCATGAGGACTCTGTGGACCGTTGTGTTGGGTGCCAGCTTTTCTTGAAGGAACCTTGTTATCTTTTTGATAAAGACAGAAATAACAAGGGGGAGTTTGTGGAAACATAATCCCCTTCCGCTCCGTTTCACGCAAAAAACACTCTGGTACCGTCAGGTTGCGCATTATTATAAAACAGACGACATCATTTTTGCAAAAGTTCTTTTACTATCCCCTTGCTTTTCCATTCGGGAAGGGAGTTAAGATAAGACACATCCCGGCATTCCCGGGTATCTGTGCCCTGTGAGGATGGAGATAGATCATCCGGTCCGTGACAACGAGTCCGAGTTTCTGTATCCTCTGGTTGAAAATTCTTCTTGAGAACCCAGGCAGTCCCGATATGGCTTCCAATTCCAAGCCATATATTTTGTCGTCTTTAAGATTTTGCGCTGTTATCCCCGTCATCCGGCAGCAAATGTCTTTTCGCCTACGTTATGCTGTAGCACTTCTTCTATGGATGTTTTCTACTCCTTTAACCACCTTTTTGTACAGGTTACCTCCTTTGTCTGCTTCAACGAGACTCTTTCTTAAAGACGGATCCCGGAGAACCTTGGAAATACGGGACAACATCTGGAGATGCAGGCTCGCTGAGTCCTCTGGAGCAATAAGCAAAAAAATTATATGGACCGGATTGTGGTCTATCGCATCAAAGTCGACGCCTCCTTTCGATCTTCCAAAAGCGCATAAAATATTCTTTATACCTTTGAGTTTACCATGCGGTATGGCTACTCCGTCGCCAATCCCTGTGCTTCCGAGTTTTTCCCGTTCCAGAACCACGCTTACGGTCTTCTCCGCATCTTGGACCAGATTCGCTTCCTTCAAGGTGTTGACCAGCTCGAAGATAACTTCTTTTCTTGTGGTGCCCTTCAGGTCACTCAACACGCATTGTTGCAGCAAAACATCTTCTATGGTCATAGGATCTTCCCCTGAGTTTCAATGAGGCTGAAATTCCCGTCCTTTCTTTTATAGATGACGCAAATATTCCCGCGTTCCCGGTCGCTGAATATCATAAAACTGTCCCCTGAAGCTTCAAGTTGCATCGTCGCTTCCTCAGGGTCCATGGGTTTTGCATCTACCGTCTTTGCGGCAATGATCTTAGATACCGCTTCCGTCTGCGTCGAAGCGCCGCTCTTTGGTCTCAATTCCCGATACTTCTTTAGTTTGTCCCTGAATCGTGTTAGTCTCCTTTCGAGCTTGTCCACGATATTGTCAACTGCAGCGTGCATGTCGTCCGTTACTTCATGGGCGTTGATAACCACCCCGTTGATGATGAACATCACATCAATTCTATGTCTGTATTTTCTCTCAAGTGAGAGAACTGCGTGAACGTCAAGAGGCATCTCAACATACTTCTGAAGTTTCGCGATCTTTTCTTTTACGTACTTCTTAATCTCGTCTTCGGGACTGATGTGTCGGAAGCTTATTGTAATATCCATAATCCCTCCACAGATAAGATAAGGTCTGCACATTCCAACCCTGATACGAAGGTAACAGATAAACTACACCATGTCAATCCAAATTCGTTGTAAGTATTAAGTTGTCAGGTGTCAACTGTCGGACGCATCCATCAACGATTTTGTCTTATGAAAATTACCCTCAAGAGAATAACCGAAACAGACCGGTCGGCGAACTCCGGAGCTCGATGAGTCACTGGATTTACAATGCTTGCTCATGGTATCATCCACGTTTTTTCAAACGGTGGTTTTGGTGTGGCACATTATGGCTGGAAAAATAGAGTAGCTTTCTTCGGCAGCCTTGTCATTTCGTCTGTACGCTTCGTTATCGCGGTGGGCGTCGCAGCACCTGATGACGAAGACCGGGAATGCGGCTCTTTCTTACCGTAATACCATGGCTGTGACGGCCTTGTCGATGAGCGAATATGCTTGCGGCAACCCTCATATTAACGGTATTGGAAGATTTTGGGGCTTTGCTAAAACAAAGTTAACCGTCCCAACAAGCAAAAGATTTGCAACGCTACGCCGCGAGATCAGTCTCTTCTCCGGAAGCATTGCTGACGACAAATGAGTTATCGTTGACGGAGACGAGTGAATCGAATATCTGGACTGACTCACCGATGAACCTATTAACGAGCGCTTTGCTACTTTTATCAGCATCGTCAATGATTGAGTCAATCAATTTTTTGAAGACATCGAACTGATTATAGTATTTGGAACGCACCCTACTTTTTAAATGCTCCCAAGTGTGCCCCATCAGGTTGAGGTTCGGGCTGTACGGCGGCATGAAATGAAGAGTAATGTTTAGTTTTTCGGACAGTTCTGTGGCGATCTCGCATTTCTGATATCGCGCATTGTCGTACCACCTTACCCTTGTACTCCGTAGCGATCTTCCGTAGCATCTCGCAGACCTCTGTTGCCGTGATGTATATGTCGTTGGCAATGGTTGTGACTTTCTTCGCCACGAAGTTGATTGTACCCAGAACATTGTACCTGTATATGTACCCAAGAAAATCGCTCCCATAACGAAGTGGGATAGCAATACCAGTATCAGCGTCAACAAGATGGTTTCATAAAAGTTCCGCTGCAATTCGGCGTTCGCCTTTGCGGGTATTGAACCGCTTTTCAGTCTCCTGATATCGTTTTTTTAGAAGCCTTCCCACTGCAGGACACCGAACTTTTCAAGTATCATATCGGCGATCTGCTGGCGGGTATAGTATTGTTTTTCTCCACCTCTTCGATTATGGCGCCCTTGAAGTCCTTTGCCTTTCTTGGTCTGCCACTCCCGCCCCTTACCTTGAGAAGACCGTTGATATTGCCACCCACCATGGCTTTCATCAGCGACCAAACGCTGCGTTCACTCAATCCGACTGCCGCAGCAGCCAGATCATCCTTGATTTCAATGGCGACGAGTATCATGCTCACAATTCTTTTGGCAAGCGTTTCAGTCAAAAAATATTTGCAAGAATTGGATGATAGTTTTTGTGATTTGAGTGAAATCAGCTGCGAGTCTTATAGCATCTTCTTGTAATGCGGTATTTCTTCTGTCCATAGAGCCATATCCTCCTTAAGTGAGATAGCCCTATTATAGTAAATCATTCTATATCTTAGTAAATCTTTATGCTCGTCAGTATAACATCGCTTTTTCATTTTTCTTCACCTCCATCTAGGCAGTGTGTACATAAGATGAATGATATTATATGATGAGACATCAAAGCAAAATGGAGATATTATCATGTCAACGGAAATACATCGACATGACATAACCGATGGAGCATAGGCTCTGGGAACCACATATGCTTGGACAAAAAGGTCAGTGGGGTGGTATAGCGGAAGATAACCGGCGATTCATCAATGAGGTTTTCTGGATAACCACGTACAGGCGCACCATGGCGCGACTTACCAATCAAATACGGTAATTGGAACAGCGTAGCGAAACGGTTCAGGCGATGGGTTGAATATAGGTTGTGGGAGAAGATACTTGAGATCCTTGCGGATGAATGGCTGATGATTGATGCAAGCTATATCAAAGTTCATCCTACGGCACAGGTGCTGTGGCGGTAGCCAAGACAAAAGGGGGATCTGGCCGTGGATGCGCATGGTATGCCGATATCGGGTACCGTTCATGATTGTAAGCAAGCTTGCGCCTTGATAGACGGTTTTACTGCAGAATGGCTGCTTGCCGATAAAGGGTATGACAGCAACGAAATCATTGAAAAAGCTGTTTCACAAAATATGAACATTGTGATTCCGCCCAAGAAGGACCGCCAAACCCAACGAGATTACGACAAATACCTCTACCGATTGCGCCATTTGGTCGAAAATGCCTTTCTACACCTTAAACGTTGGAGAGGGATAGCCACGAGATACGCCAAAAACTCATCTTCCTTCTTTGCTGCCGCCGTCCAAATTCGTTGCATTGCCTTATGGCTCAATGTTTTGGCTTGATCTTATGTAGACGCTGTCTAAAGAGCCGTCCCTTTTGCAGGAATAAACAGCCGTGACATATCAACGCCCTCCAATTCAAGCAGTTTGACCTTTTTTCTGACACCCCCGGCATAACCGGTCAAGCTGCCATTTGTCCCCACAACTCGGTGACAGGGAATGATGATGGATATAGGATTATGCCCGACAGCCCCTCCGATTGCTTGACTTGACATATTCACCTTGTTCATTTTCGCTGCCATCTTCTTTGCTATTTCGCCATAGGTGACAACCTCACCGTATGGTATTTCACATAAAATACCCCATACACTTTGACGAAACTCACCGCCAATGGGAGCTAACGGCAATTCGGAAATGGCAGGTTTTTCGCCCGCAAAATATCTGTCCAGCCAATTTTTTACGGCGATAAAAATCGGTATATCGTCTTTTTCTGCTATTTTTTCGGGTATGGTAGCCCCATAATATTTTTGTCCCTCTAACCATAAACCAACAAGATTTTTTCCGGCACATGCAAGCGTATATGTGCCTATGAGCGACTGATATGTAGTTGAGTAATACATTTTAAATCCCCTTATTGTAACGTGTTCCAAAGATTGATTGTGGCGTAACTGCGTCACGGTCGCCACGCTTTCGCCATTGTTAATCTCTACAGGTCTAAGCCTCGCCTCTTGGGGCGCTTGTCTAATAGTCAGTCGTAAACCCCGGGATACCCAGCCGCTTGCGGCGGGGAGGTTCATTAATTCTTTTAGGGTCTAGACTAGGTGATGTAATCACGTATTTCATTATCCTTTTCTTCCCGTATATGGGATTGCGAAATAATCGCCGGCTTGAAGGTATTTGTTCCATATTCGACTGATAGAGCTTGCGCTGACATTAACCCACTTAATGATAGCAGCTGCCGATTCTTTGCGTTGCTTTGCCTCAATTATGTTTTTCGTTCGAAATTGGCTGCAAAATAACTTATCTCCCTTGTGAGATTATTATATCACACCCTATAAATATGTTAATGCATAAGTAAATTGGTATATATGCCCAAATCAGCGGTAAGAAGTACGGGAGTTGTCATGAGAAATCATTTTGCATTATGACGGCGCAATGGACATCGAAGTACTGCCTACCCTTCCATTAAATACTACGATTGTTATGGATATTTCATAGAAAAAGCAGGCTGGTTCCTATCACCGAAAAGCAAGGTCATACAATTTCCGAGAGTTTTCATTTATAGATAGATAATGCCATTGCTTGGTATTTCTCAAACCAA
>JAISPL010000057.1 GCA_031274925.1 Syntrophobacterales bacterium
CATATGGGTTTGCACAGGAGAGGCCGAGGATCGGCGTTCTGAGATTTACGAATCATACCCGTGCAGGTTGGTGGACCGGGAGCGTGGGTCAGGAACTTCAGGACATGCTCGCGGCGGAACTTGCGGCCACAAAGTCCTTTCAGGTTCTTGAGAGGCGGGAGATTGATGCGGTGCTCGGGGAACAGGATCTCGGAGCCTCTGGCAGGATAGACACACGGACGAGGGCGAAAATAGGGGCAATCAAGGGGGCGAAGTATCTCGTGGCTGCCACAGTGACCTCCTATGAGGAAGATGTGAGCGGAACAGGCGGCGGTTTCGGAGCTTTCGGGGTTCGCATCGGCGGAGAGACGAGAAAGGCTTACATCGCCATAGATTTGAAGGTAATCAATACCACCACTTCAGAGATCGTGGATGCGCGGTCCGTGGAGGCGTCTTCATCGTCAAGCGCCGTGGGGCTTAGCGGGTACCACCATGGTTTTTCCGGAAGTCTGAGTAGCCAGAACAAGACTCCCACGGGAAAAGCCATCAGAGGATGTATTATTGAGGCGGCCGAATATCTCCAATGCTCATTGACAATGCCGAGAGATGATTCTTGCTGGCAGGAGTATGCCGCAAAAGATTCGAGGAGAAAGGAACGGACCAAGGGGTCCATTGACCTGGAGTAGAAGGGCCATTGTAGGGACGGACAAATAAAAATGCCCGGCCACCGTTCATGGTTGAGCCGGGCATTTTTATTTGATATGGACTATTTCGCGCACTCCTCGTTTAAGGAGTCCCTGCATCAATTACCATATCACCTTATAATATTTCCCTCTTTGTCCTTGCTGAAGGTGCCGACTAAGATCAGTACCCCTTCTATGAATCCCCACAGGGCTCCAAACCCTAATGTGCAGATGGTGACGATGATCTGCACAATTCCAATCACTGTGTAGCCGAGATAGAACCGATGGATGCCTAAACCCCCGACCAATACCCCCAGCAATCCGGCTACAATCTTAGTCCTCTCTCCCGGCGCTCCGAGGCTTGAGGCGCTGGCAAGCCTTGCCCCGCATTTTATGCAGATCTCCTGCTTCGCGTCCGTTGCGACCCCGCAGTTATGACAGAACTCGTTTCCGTTTTTAGGCCTTACTCCGCAAGACATACAAAATTCCGCACCGACAGGCACTTCCTTTCCGCAATTTCTACAATGCATTAGTAAGCCTCATGTTCTTATCAAAGGTTGGCTAAAAATTGAGCTTCTCGGCAAAGTCGCCCAGGATAGGAATCTTCCACTCTTTCCCCTGAATGGCCTGAACAATGCCGATAATTCCGATCACAAAACAGCCTAAGACTACCAAGCTCAGGACTACACTCATAATCGGTCCTATATAAGGGATAAACGAGACAAAGATCTTTAAAATCCACGCAATCATCCACGTAATAAAGAGCACCAGCCCCTGTTTGGCATGAAATATTATAAAACGGTTCTGTTTCTGGGTCAGGAGAGGAATAAAACAGAGTATCCCCAGGTACGCAAGGATGCACCAGAGTTTTCCTTCGTCCACCGAGGTCCCGCTGTGTGCAAGGCGGACGCCGCATCTTATGCATACCTCCTGGTTGGGATTTGTCTCTACCCCGCAATTGTTGCAGAACTTGTTGCCGTTTGATGGCCTGAACCCACATGAAAGACATACGTCTGCATTTTGTGCCATTTCCTTTCCACAGTTCCTGCAAAACATGCTTTCACCTCTTTAAAATTGGAATTTACAAATTTACCCTATCACTGACCAGAAATTGAAGTCAACATAAAATGTGAAGTGTTTTTGCTAACTACTCACGGCTGCTATACTTAGCGCGTCGAACACATCTCCCTCCACGGCCCGGCCTTCAAGCTCTATGACGAATGTGCCTTGTGTGATCTCCCTTGTCTCCCACTCGATGGAAAACCCCTCCTTCCCGTATTCGGCCATATTCTTCCGCTTGTAGCCCAGAAGGTGAGGGATATCGCGATGATTGAGGAGGATTTTTGTCGGGCCGCCACTAACTGATAAGCTTCGCAGTTTCGCCACCAGGGCGAGGCGGAAGGCCCACGATTTGACTATGTATCCGAAAGATGGGTGAAAATGACCGGCGATTATCCTGTCACTTATCACTTCGTTATCCGTAAGACCCATCTTTACCACTTTTATGCCTTTTTTCAAAAGATGGAGATAGATATAAAGCGTCCTTTCGACCGCTTTCTCAAAAGGAATCGGGACAAATGTACCCTCCCGGTACATGGTCTCCAAGGGAGTCCCCTTGAGGACTGCCAGGGGATAAATTCTCACGTAATCCGGTGCAAGGGTAGCCAAATGCTCGGTCGTCTCCGCGATGTCCGTCATAGTCTCGCCGGGAAGGCCGACCATGGTCTGAAGCGCCATGGTGAAACCTTCTTCCCTGAGCCTCAGGAAGCTTCTCCTTAAGTCTTCCGCCGTATGCCGCCGGTTGATCACGCGGAGAATCCCATCGTTAAAGGACGGTATACCGAGCTCTATAACTCTCACTCCATTTTCTTTCAAGATACGGATGATTTCATTGCCGAGAGGAACGGGTTTTGTCGAGATCCTAAAACCGACGATCCTGTCTCTATGAGGCTCAAAAAAAGCGAAAAGCCGCCTCAGATTGTCCGCCTTAAGCCCAAATATGTTTCCGCCGAAAAGACCGACCTCAATAGGTTGCCGGACGGACCCGAGATGGGCCGCAACTGTGGCCTCCATATTGTTGGTCCGTAAATCAGTAATGCTCATTTGATCACAGTAGATGCACCTGTCTCCGCATCCGAGGTGGGGCAGGAATACAGGAACGATCATTCGCCTTGCCTGATCTCGTTCAAGAGCAGCCTCGCCGCCTGCCGTTCCGCTTCCTTCTTGCTCTTGCCCGTACCCTTTGCCTTTAAGGCGTCGCCGACACAGACGATGACGGTGAAGCCTTCTTTCGTTTTTCGTGCCAATTTGTACTGGGGTAGTATACCCCATCTCTTCTGGGAGTACTCCTGGAGTATGTTCTTAGGATTCTTCTCGTTCAGTTTTTGTTCGTCGAAATAAGGAGAAAAGAGCGCCTTGATCATCTTGGTTAATTTTCTGATGCCCCCGTCAAGGTAGACCGCGCCGATAAGCGCTTCAAGCGTGTTGGAAAGCACCTTCGATTCTTCGGGAACATCCCTGTCTCCGCTGCCGTAACGCATGTGAGTATTGAGCGATATGCTTTTTGCCACTTCCGTGAGAGTCCCTTTCTTGACCAGGTATGACCTGGCGTTGCTCAGAAACCCTTCATGCCTGTCTTTGTATTTTTTGTAAAGGAGTATGCTGATGACTGTATTCAGAAGCGCATCGCCAAGATACTCAAGCTTCTCGTTTTTCGATCGCCGTGACGCCTTTTTTTCGTTGAAGCATGAGGTGTGCGTGATGGCCTGGTCGAAAAGTTCCCTATCCTTGAACGTGTACTTTATGATCTCTTCTAAAGGAGTAGGATAATCCACTATATGCTGCGCCTAAAATGGGGCAGGGGGGGAACCCTGCCCCATTGCGTTCTATATCTTGAATGCTTCTTCCATTCCCGAGTAGTGTTTTCTAAGTTTCGGCTTTTCAATTTTGCCGGTCGGATTTCTCGGGACTTCGCCGAAGAATACCTTGCGGGGTCTCTTGTACTTGGGAAGAGCCTCCGAGAACTTCATTACCTCTTCCGTGGTGAGTGTCTTGCCCGGCACCAGCTCAATGATCACTGCCACGATCTCGCCCAGGCGCTCATCTGGCAGGCCAATGGCCGCCGCATCTTTCACGTTCGGATTTGTATGGAAGAAATCTTCCACCTCCACCGGGAAGACGTTCTCGCCGCCCGTAATGATTATGTCTTTCTTGCGGTCCACGAGCCATATAAAACCGTCCTCGTCCATTCTCGCCATATCGCCCGTATATAGCCAGCCGTCCACGAGGGACTTCGCAGTTGCCTCGGGGTTATTGTAGTACTCTCTCATTACGCCGTTACCTCGCACCAGAAGTTCTCCCGGCGTTCCTGCGGGCACTGTCTTTCCGTCTTCGTCAATGATCTTCACTTCCCAATTGAAGCCTGGGATACCGATCGCGCCTATCTTGTGCTCATTGCCCATGCCGAGGTGTACACAACCCGGCCCCGTGGATTCACTGAGACCGAAATTCGTGTCATAATCCATTTTCGGAAAATAAGTCTTCCAATGCTTGATGAGCGCCGGCGGAACAGGCTGGGCGCCTATATGCATGAGCCGCCACTGTCCGAGCTTGTAATTCGAAGATTTCAGCTCCCCGCTGTCGAGTTTTAAGAGGATATCCTGGGCCCATGGAACGAGGAGCCATACGATGGTTCCCCCTTCCTCGCTCACTGCCTCAAGAGTATATTCTGGAGAGACGCCTTTGAGGATTACGGCCTTCCCTCCCACAATAAAGCTGCCGAACCAGTGCATTTTCGCTCCGGTATGATAAAGGGGCGGAATAAGAATGAACACATCGTCTTTTGTCTGGCGATGGTGCACATTCTCCGTGATGCAGGCGCAGGCCATGTTGTTGTGAGTAAGGAGTATGGGTTTTGGTTGTCCTGTGGTGCCTGAGGTAAAGTACAATCCGCAAGGATCGTCGAAACGGATCTCCGTGTCGAGGGGTGACGCATCCGCCCCCGTCATGAGCGCATCGTATGATTCAGCAAAGGCCGGCGTGTTTTTGCCCACGCATATGTATCCCTTTACTGTGGGAAGTTTGTCTTTTATCGAGTCGATTCTGCCCGCGAACTCCTCGTCAAAAACCACGTAAACAGGCAGGGCTACATCGGCGCAGTACTTCACATCGTCTGCGGTAAAGCGGAAATTGAGCGGCACAACCCATGCTCCCGTCCTTACCACGCCGAAATAGGCGACAAGCCAGTCTATCGAGTTCTGCATAAAATGGAGGACTTTATCACCTTTTTTGACGCCTTTCTTTTTTAGCAGATTGGCAAACTTGTTTGCTCTGTCGTCAAACTCCTTCCACGTGATTTCAACCCTTTTCTTTTCCGCCGGGATACGCTCCACAAGCGCCACGTCTTGTGGGTACATCCTGGCATTTCGCGCAAGAATTTCTCCAATGTGTACTTGCAAATCTTTCATCTCGGCCACCCCGAATCGTTTTTTGATATTGACAAAACCCTCAGCTAAATCTATCATGGGATATACACATGAAGCAACACAAAATAAAGAGGGAGGGTTATATGAATTTTGCGAGTTTTTCCGGGCTAAATGCATCGAAATTTCCAAAGAGGGAGTTTATCATTGAATCCTACCCTTCGAAGGGCTTGAGGAGGAGCCTGACGTGGGAGCAGTTTGATGACCAGGCGAACAAGTTGGCGAACTACCTGACCAAAGAGTGCGGCGTAAAAAAGGGCGACATTGTACTCCATCTCATGATGAACTCCATGGAGTGGTACGCCAGCTACATTGCCGTGCTGAAGACGGGCGCCACAGTGACACCGCTCAATTTCCGGTTCGCGAGCGCCGACATCAAGTATGCGGCGGACGTGACGAAGTGTAAGGCCTTTCTTTTTGGCGAACAGTTCATCGGCAGGGTCGAGCCGATTATGAAGGAGATGGATTACTGCAAAAATTTCATCTGCTTAGGCGAGAATGTACCGTCTCAATTCAAGTCCTATAAAGAGATAATGGAAAAGGGCGATCCTGCCCCCGTTCTTGCGGACATGAAGGGCGATGACATGGCGGAACTTATGTTCACATCTGGCACCACGGGAGCGCCGAAACCGGTCTCCCATACCCACGAGACGCTCTTTTTCATCGGCATCGGAAACGCCCTCACGTATAACGAGGGCTATAGCAGCATCTATCTCTCACCCCACCCCTTCTATCACAGCGGCACCCTTTTCCTCTCTTTCCCCTGTTACATTGCCGCAGGCAAGATACTCATGCCCATGGAGACACAGCCCGAACTCTACCTGAAAGCGATAGCCGACGAGAAATGTACGGGCGGCTGGAACACGGTCCCCACATGGTCTGACGTAATAGATGCCATCAAAACGGGGAAGGTCGACCTTTCGAAGTATGATCTGACGGCGCTTCGTCACATCGAGATCGGCGCCCAGCCGGTCCCTTACGTGCTGCTTGAGGACTCAAAGAAGATATTCCCCGATCTCCCCGTCTCCAACATCTATGGCATCACGGAGGGCGGCGGCGGCGGCACTCTTAACTGCTATGGCGAAGATATTATGAGAAAACCGGGTTCCATCGGCAAAGCCACTGCTTTTATGGAAGCAAAGGTTGTGGACAGCGCGGGCAACAAGCTGACAGGCGGCAAAGTGGGCGAGTTGCTACTTAAAGGACCGCGCCTCATGAAAGAATACGCCTTTAATCCCGAGATGACCGCCAAGACGATAAAGGACGGCTGGCTCTATACCGGCGACCTCGCCTATGAGGATGAAGAAGGCTTCATCTTCTTCGCCGACAGGTCCAAAGATCTTATCATCAGGGGTGGCGAGAATATCTTCCCGGCTGAGATTGAGGACGCTCTAAGGAAACACCCCAAGATCGCCGACGTGGCCGTTTTCGGATATCCTCATCCGAGACTCGTCGAGATCGTCATGGCTGTCATACAGCCGAAAGACAACCAGACCATTACCGATCAGGAAGTCTTGGACTTCGTGAAAGAAATAGGCTTCGCAAAATACAAATGGCCTGAGAAGATAGTATACACCACCATTCCTCGCAACCCTGCAGGCAAGATTGAAAAGCCGAAGCTCCGGGAAATTTACGTGAACCCTGCAAAAGAAGCGATGGAAAAAGAGTTCAAGAAACAGTAAGGACAAACGGAGAAGAATAGACAAAATCCCCGCCCCCTCTTGGGGGCCGGGGATTTCTATTGATCATTGACGTTGCCCGCAATACTCCTCACCTTCCTCGTGAATATCAATGGCCGTATCGAAAAAGATGGCCCTCTGGAAAAAATTTCCTTCCAAAGAGATTGAGGTAATCCGTGGTGATGGGTATCGGACAGGGAAATAAGTTTTTTGACTTGACTCCTCATGCGGAACGTAATATCTTGACTCTGACACGGCTTGAGCGCCGACAAATAGATATAAAGAGTTATAAAAGATGGAAGACAAGATCCGTCAGATAGCGGAATTGATTGTGAATTCCAAGACTGTAGTCGTCTTCGTGGGAGCGGGCCTCAGCACGGAATCGGGAATCCCCGACTTCAGGAGTCCGGGAGGCGTCTGGGATAAGTACGACCCTGAAGATTTCGATTTCCAGAACTTTATCTCAAAGCAGACATCAAGGGAAAAATACTGGCAGATGGCTACCGAGATGTACGAGGCCATGAAGGACGCCAAACCAAACACAGGCCACCTTGCCATCGCCGAGATGGAACGGCTCGGTAAACTCGACTGCCTCATTACCCAAAACATAGACGGCCTTCACTGCAAGGCGGGCAATTCCAGCGAAAAAGTGCTGGAGCTCCACGGCACTGCCATGCACGTCTCTTGCCTGAAGTGTTATAAGAGATACAAAAGGGATGAGGTTCAGACCCGGATTGAGAAAGGTGACAAAGCCCCCTGCTGTGATTCCTGCGGAGGATTTTTGAAACCTGCAACCATCTCCTTCGGCCAATCCATGCCCGAGTGGGAGACAGCGGAAGCGTCCAGACGCTCCGAGAATTGTGACCTCTTTATCGTAATCGGATCCTCTCTTTTGGTGCATCCCGCAGCGTACATGCCGGTCATTGCAAAGCGTGGAGGAGCCAGACTTGTGATCATAAACCGCGACGGAACGCCGCACGACGCCATGGCCGACATCGTGGTGAACGGACCGGCAGGCGCCACCATGGCCGGTATTCTGGAACATGTAAAAAGGATCATGGGGCAAAGCAAGCTCTCATAGAGATCGAATAATCACCGTTGCATCGTTTAATCCTGATATGAGAATCATTGGACATATTGATATGGACGCATTTTTTGCCGCCGTTGAAGAACGGGGCAATCCGCAGTGGGCGGACAAACCTATTGTGGTGGGCGCCGACCCCATGAGAGGGAAGGGCAGGGGGGTTGTTTCCACAGCCAATTACAAAGCCCGCAGATATGGGATTCATTCCGCCTTGCCCATCGCACAGGCTTGGCGGTTTTCCGAGGAAGCCAATATAAAAGGTCTTCCGCCTGTCATTTTCCTGCCCCCTGATTTTAAGCATTACAATGCAGCGTCCCAAAAAATCATGACTGTTCTTAGAGATCATGCCGGCTTGATCGAACAGGCAAGCATTGATGAGGCATATTTCGACCTGTCCTTTGCCGGATCATATGACAAGGCAGTGGAAATCTGTCGCCTCATAAAGAAGGATATCAGGGATAAGGAGCGTCTGACCGCTTCCGTCGGCATTGGCCCCAATAGACTGATTGCTAAAATTGCATCGGACCGGCAAAAACCGGACGGCCTGACCGTGGTGACTGCGGAAGAAGCAGAACAATTCCTTGAGCCGTTGCCCATCAGGAAGATACCGGGAATCGGCCCTAAAAGCGAGCGGAAGTTTGCCGGCCTTGGAGTGAAGACCGTGCGCGACCTGAAAAACCTTACCGCTCGGCAACTGGAAGACCTGTTTGGCAAGTGGGGCGCGGATATTTACCGGCGGGTAAGAGCTCTCGACGATACGCCCGTTCAAGAATACTATGAAACGAAATCGATAGGGGTACAGGATACCTTCCTCCACGATACCCTGGATGTGACCTTCATTTTTGACCGGCTGAAATCCTTGTGCGACAAGGTACTCTCAAATCACGACAAAAGTGGTTTTCATGGGTTCCGTACCGTGGTCGCCACCGTTCGTTTTTCGGACTTTGAAACAAAGACTAGGTCCCGCACCCTTCATAGGCGCCTAAGCCGACTTAACCAACTCGAATTTGAAGCCATGAAGCTTCTCATGCCATTCGTGGACGGAAGGCTCAACCCCAAACGCAAACTCATCCGGCTTATCGGCGTGAGGGTAGAAAAACTCGTTGAAGAGCAGTGAAAGGCCGTGAGTTAATAGTCCAAAAGTCCAATTATTAAGCCGCTTGCCTCATTCCCTAATACGCGCTGTCCCGTCTGCCTTGCGCGGGTAAAACCCAATCGTCATCCCTTGGCCGACTCACATAACGCCATTATCGGCCAAAGGCATGTCCCATTCTGGCCGGATCAGAGCCGCCCCTTTACCTCACTTTTCATGGCTAACCTGTCGTCAATGTCAACTTTGTAATATACCGCATCACCGCAGAACCAAAAACCCTCTTCGCCCAGCACATGTATGGGGATAAGACTTCTTTATTGGTCCCGTCGTCTAACTGCCAGATTGACCCTCGTGGATTTCCGTCGAAAGGGATGTCCTCCTGAAGAGCCTGGTGAAATAGTAGGTTGAAATGAGCAGTACATAATAAGTAAGCATAGACAATGCGGCGATGGTGAAGAGCTGAAGGAAATAGGACTTTGGGGCGGGCACTATGAGCCAGCAAAGGAAAAGCGCCAGCACGGTGCCCGCATATCCGACGAAATAAGATATAAAGACCTCTTTGATCCCCCGGAGGATTCTCTCAAATTCCAAGGCCTTTCTGAAATCCATCTGTTCCGAAAAGGTTATGAACGCGAAGGGCAGAAAAAAAGAGGATATAAGCAGGGCCACATATGAAAGCTTGATCATGATGGTGCCGAATAAGCCTGTAACGCTGGAGAGGGCCGTGAGAAAGAACCCGCAAGAGAACATGAAAAAGGGGATGGAACCGTAAAGAATGAAAACGAGCAGCATCTTGGCGCCTTCAAGCCATATCTCGGCTCTTTGCTCCCACGTGGGGAGTCCGATGCTTCCGATCATAAGAAGCCGGGAAGCCTTGGACAGGTACCCGAGCGAAAAGAAGTTAAGGACAGGAATGTAGAGCAGCAATCCCCCGTATATCCATCGCGTAATATAATGGCTGTTCAAACTGAACCGGACAAAAGGGATTACCTCCATGATTATTTGCCTTTTACCGCCCGGGCCATGAAATCAAGGAGCGATTCAGGGGTGTACCCCGTCATTCCTCCGTCCATAGTAATCGTCTCGCCATTGATGTATGCCGCTTCTTTGGAAGCCAGAAACAGTATGAGCGACACGTATTCCTCCACATTTGCCATTCTGCCGATGGGCGTCCGGGAGGAGAGGTAATCCACGAATGCCTGTTTTCTTATAAGTCCTTCATTCATCCCTCCACCAATGAAGCCGGGAGCCACCACGCATGTGGTCACCCCGAATTGAGACCATTCGTAAGCGAGGGTTCTTGCCATCACCATCAAGCCCGACTTGCTTACCGCATAGGGAAGAAATCCCTTTTCTCCGAACATCGCCACTTGGGACGCGATATTTATGATCCGTCCGTATTTCATTTGAATCATCCGTTTTCCGAATATTTGACTCGCGTAGAACGCACCTTTCAGATTGATGTCGATTGACTTGTCGAATTCTTCCTTCTTCATTTTTTCCGCGGGCATAAGGGCGTTTACCACACCTGCGTTATTTATGAGGACATCGACCTTGCCCCATTTTTCGACGGTCTTTACCGCTGCATTTTCCATCTCTTCGTAATTGGTGACATCGGCATTGAACGCAAGGACAGGCTCCTCCTTAAACTCCTCCTCAAACAGGGTTACAGCTTCCCCTGGAATCCCGTTTACCCCGACAAAAGCCCCTTCCGCCAGGAATTTTTTTGCCATGGCCTTGCCTAAGCCCCTCGTTCCTCCCGTGATGAAGACAACCTGTTCCTTAAACCTCATAGAGCACCTCCGTACAATGTTTTTATTCTTTCGTCGAAAAGGGCGATCAAATCTTCATTTCCGTTCACTTCCCTGCCGGTGACCTCTTTCCACACATCAGGCCGCTCCATGCAGAGATACACAAAAAGGTCAGCCTCTTTATTTGTAAGCATCCTGTATAGCATCCGGTAGACTTTCACCCTCTCCTTCTTGAGGTACCGGTATTTCCCGTCTTCCCCCATTATGAACTCTCCTGAGAGCAGGGTCTTCCTTTCGTTCTCAATAAAATGGTCCATAAGCTTTGGTGGGAATCTCAGAAGTCCCAAGCTTATCCAGATAATCTTGTCCTGGTCAAGGATTTGGCCTATGTCCTCAATGAGACGCTCGTAATCCTTTTCGAAACCATCGTAAATGATGATCGGATCGAAGTGGAGTCCCACGAACAAACCGAGATCCTGAGCCTTTTTCGCTGCTCTGAGCCTCTTGTACAGGGGGCTTGTCCGCTTCTCTTCCCGCATGATCGCCCTTTCGGGAGCAAGGGAAAAAGATATGACCGTGTATGGATTCAGGCAGTCAGTGAGATGGCCAATGGAAGCCCACTTCGATTTCAGCTCAAGGATGGCCTTTCGTTTTTTGCCGAAAAACTCTATTAGGGGCGCGTTGAGCCCTAATCTCCTGTCCAGGGCAAGGCTGTCGGAGAGCTCTCCTGTGCCGAATCTTGGGATATGCCCGCTGGAATTTTCGTCGATTGCCGCTTCAATCTGGGAGAGAATGTACGGTATGTCGGTATGGACGTTCACCCCTTCGGAATTTATATAATACTTCAGGATGCAGTATGAGCATGAGAGGATACACCCCTCAATGAGATCAATCGTTTTGTATCCACAGCAGATATGGTTTTTCGTCCCCGGGCAGTTTCGAACAATGTTGCCTTTTGTCTCGGCAAAATTAACCTTTTGTAAGCTCAAGCATACTCCTGAGTGATCCATCTTCCATGACCTTGCCGAGTTTTTCCAAGGCCTGTTCCACATCGTTGATATTCTTGACTCGTATATCTATATCAATATACTCCTTTTCAAAAGAAGGGTCTACCTTTATATCCATGTTCGGGGGCAGAGCGCACCTCCGACGCAGGGTCTCCAATTGTTCCTGAAGTGAAGAGAGCATGGGGAATGTCCGATGTTTCAGTTTCGTCCTCAAATCCTCCGCATTTTCCGAGCCGGATAAGCCCTGAAAATCAATACGGCCATCCTTCAATCTCATTAGAGCCGCCATCTTGAGTATCTCCCGCAGATAGCCTTCCGTGGTGTGAATCTGGGTAAAGAGAGACAGGAGCTGCTCCATCTCGCCATTATCGAATCTCATGAGCCCTTCTATGTTCGTCACAGAGAGATTTCTGGAGACGACGAATGATTTGAGCGATTCCTTTGAATCCGCCAGGGCAATGAAAGTTCGGAGAATCTTTTCGTGGGTCTTGAGTCCGAGGAGTGTCATGGTTTCCTTTACTTCTTCCAAGGGAAAACCCATCCGGACCATTTTCGAAAGGGCGAGCGCTTTTTCCACGGCGTTAAACCCCCGGCTCAGATTATCGTGAATCGCGCAGAGAAGGGCGTCCTTCCCACTTAGGCGGTCGGTCACAATAGCAGGGACTGAGATGGAGCCAAGTTTCATGGCGGCCTCTATTCGCCTGCAACCAGTCACAACAGTGAAGGTGGGACCGTCTATTATTAAGAGCACAGGCTGAATCACACCGGCCTTGGCGATTGATTCTAAAAGAAGAGGAGACTCCATGGGATAGGAGACAGAGAATCTCCGATCATCTCTGTTGATCCTGTCGAGTCGTATGATGTGAAGAGAATCCATAATCAGAAAGTTTAAACAATAGCAGAACCGAAGATAAAGTGTCAAATGTGAATATGAAGAAAGGGGCGGGACCGCTCGCCTGGCCATATGCTCACGCCAGACTCCACGGAAACGCTTAAAATTATACAGGAGGAAAGGTCCACATGGATTTTAGCGCAGTGGATCGCCGGTATCTTGCCCCCAAAGAAGCGGCATGTCCTTCTTTATCATGGTTTCCTGCTATTCTCCGTATTCTTCGAGATAGCGCTCTATGTACTCCGTCACTTTCCTGTTCGGCTGATAAACACCGAAATGGCCTTCGCAGAGCACGTCCGCCTTGAGGGCGAGGAGTGTCTTCATTGATTTCGTCCAGGCCTTCATGTCAGAGCCGAAATCTTTGAGAAAAGGGCCGTGGATATCCTGGCCGAAAAGAACCCTTTTCTTTTCCAGGTCGAAATAGACCGACATAGAACCAGGGGTGTGGCCCGGCGTGTGGAGACAGACCACATCGTGGTCGCCCACGGAGATCCGCCTCTCCTCTCCGCTGAATGTGATATCAATGGGCAAAGGCTTAAAATCTATATTGTAATAGAATGCGGCGGTCATCCGATTGTCGCCTTTTTCGACCGCCTGCGCATCCAGTTGGTGCATAATGATTTTTGGGCCGTACTTTTCTTTGAACAGGTAGGCGCCTCCCACGTGATCAATGTGACAGTGGGTAAGGATAAGGGTGGATATATTTGCCGGATCAAGGCCGAGCCCTTTGATATTAGACACGATGCTGTTGAAGCCGGGCCCTGCCCCCGCATCAACGAGAACCAGGTCTCCCATGTCCACGAGGTAGACGGAACAGTCTCTCGAATCGGAAATATCAGAACTTCCCACGAGGTATACGCCTTTGCAGACTTCCCTTGCTTTCATACTTTCCCCTCCATTTTTGAGGATAATAGCATTTTTCTTTGTCATAGCCAACGGGAAAAGTTATTGCAAACGACCAGTGTAAGGCCGGATCCAAAATGTTGCGGGAGCGCCAGGACGGACGGGAAAGGGCGGCGGCAGACCCCTGCACATCTCACCCTTCGTTGCCATTCAGCGCCACCTGGTGTATGCTTTTAAATATTGACGCAATTTTCTCCCTCAATGGCCTGTGTAATGGCGAACAATAGATTTGACAAACTGCAAAACAGGACATATCTATTTAAGGAAGAGGCAATGCCCGTTTATAATTACATATTCTGCGTATAGAGAGAAAATACAAGGAGGCTTTTTATGAGTAAAGCGAACCCGGTAAATGACGGGGAATTTGCAAAAGAAGTAATCGAATCCGAAATACCCGTTGTGGTAGATTTCTGGGCAACATGGTGCGGGCCTTGTCAGGTTATGGGTCCTGTCATCGACGCGATAGCTGGCGAGTATGAAGGAAAAATAAAAGTACTGAAACTCAATGTGGACGAGAATCCAGTTACGCCTTCCAAGTATGGCGTCAGAGGGATACCGACCCTCATTCTCTTTAACAAGGGAGAGGTTGTGGACAGAATCATTGGCGCACAGCCGAAAAACGCGGTAGATAATCTTCTGAAAAAGGCTGTGGTCTGAAAAAATAAATAGGCTAAAGGCTGAGTCCTGGACCCGCGGCCTTTAGCCGCACATTGTTTCTTGTTTAATGAGTTTTTACTTGTTGGGAGTCAGAATGACGTGAGCCCTTTTGCCTACTTCCGCTTCAATGACAGCCCTGTCCTCGTTAACATAGTAGGTGACTACCTCTCCGGAGAGCCTGTCATGGCCTTGGTAGACCACTACGTTCCCCTTGAGTATGATCTCCCCTTTCTTATTGTCGAAGATTGCTTCACTTGACGTGGCGGTACGCTCCTTCTTCACGATTTTCACATTTTGCCTGGCATACGCCCTTTCGATCTCGTTTGACGTATCGTTCAGGTGGGCCTCAATAATATCGGCAAAAATATAAAGATCTTCCTGTTTTGCAATCACATTTCCCCTAAATACCACATATTTCTCTTTATCGAAGCCTTCCATGCTGTCCGATACTATATCGACAGGCTTGCTCTTGTCGAAGAAGTCAAGATCCTTCTTCTTGTCTTTTTCATCAGATTTTGGTTTTTCAGCCTCTTTCGTTTCTTCCGGGCTGACCTTTTTCTTGTCTGTCACAGGTTTAGGTATCTCCTCCTGGTACATCTTTGGGGTCAGCAATATGGTATCCCCAGGTTTTTTATCTTGGACCTCTTCGGCCGGTCGTGTACGGTCGAGTTTTGCCATTTGCGGCCCCGGTTGAGGTGGCTCGACATGATCGGATCCAGAAGGGTCATGCCGTATAAGCTCGGCGTCAAAGGCCCCAGGCTCTGCTATTGCAGGTGTTGGGGGCTGAGAGGCGATGACAGGCTCGTCGGTCCTAGATGATCCGGATGCAGTCTGTGAATCGGGTTGTTGAGCCGTTGGCTCTCCCGGTTGGGTGGGTCTGTCGATCTCCTCCGGTTTGGCTGTCTGCGCAGGTTCGTCTGTCTTTGCCGACTCAGGCTCAGCCACGGGATTCAACCGCTTTCTCTTTATCCCCTGCGAACCGGCTGGTTGAGCGTTGGCAAGTTTCAAGGTCTTTTTCTCTCTGATTGTAGCCCGGGCATATACGCTCCTCGGAAACTGGGCCTTCAGCTTCTCCATGTAATAGTCGGCTTTTTCCGGATTTGCCAGTTCCTTGTAAGAACTGCTGATATAAAAGTATGCCTTGTCCGTCCCGGATGCATTGGGATATTTTTTGAGGAAATATTCGAGGCGCACGATGGCTGCATTATACTGGCTCGTTCTGTAATAGAACTCACCCACGTACAGCTCTCTGTCGGCCAGCTTCTGTTCAAGATGTTTCAATTTCTCGTCCACCTGGCCCGCGTAATTGGTTCTGGGATAGCGATTCTTGAGGAAGGTATATTTTTCCATGGCTTTCAACGTGTTTGCCTGATCCCGGTCTACAGACAGTGAGAGCTTTTCATAACATTCCCCCAATCTGAACAGGACATACGGGGCATTCTCATCCTCCGGATGGGCGCCCACAAAACTGTCGTACACGCTCGCAGCTATGACATGGTCTTTTTTCTCGAAGTGTGCGTCACCGAGTTTGACCGCTGCTACGAGGGCAAGGGGATCAAAGGGATAATCTTCTATTACCCCGTTGAATTTTTGGACTGCCTTGTCGTACTGTTTTGCCTTCATGAGGTTGACGCCTTCCACATATAGCTCGCCGGGACCTTGTTTCTTTGTCGGGGCGCTGGCACAGGCGGTCAGAAGAAAACACAGGGCAGCAATAACCAATAGTCTTTTCATCACGTAATTATAACAGAATGAAACATTTTATGCTACGCTTTATGGGTGAGATCCGAGGAAATGATAGCGGAAGGATTGGCTTTTTTCCACATTCCTTATGACGAAAAAGCCGTCGGAGACATTACTTTTTACGTAACCGAGCTTTCGAAATGGAACGACCGGGTCAACTTGGTGGGCTACAAGGACATAAGGAATGTGGTCCGGGATCTTTTGTATGACGCCTTTTTTCTGTGGGGCCATACATGTGATAGCCTTAGGACCCTTGACCTTGGGTCGGGGTCGGGGATCATAGCCATCCCGCTCAAGATACTCTCTCCTGGAATGGAAGTGTATCCGGTGGATCGAAGTCTCAGGAAGATTCAGTTTCAGCGGCATATAAAGAGAAGTCTGCAGTTGGAGGGGTTCTTCCCGATACACGGGAGAATCGAAGAGGTGGAACCGCTTATGGTGGACAGCGTAGTGGTAAAGGCTTTCGGGGCGATTCCTGCCATACTGGAAATGAGCGAAAGGCATCTTAATGAGGCGGGAAGGGTATTTATAGTGAAGGGCATGGCCGAGGAGGCTGTGAGGGCCGGAGGGTTTGCCCTGGAAAGTGTTGTCCCGTATACGCTCCCTGGAAGCGGCAGGAGATACCGAATGTTTGTGTACAGGAAAGATGGTTGTTAGTAGGTCCAGCAGGGAAGCATATACGGGGAAGAGAGAGGGACAGGACAAGGAGGAAATGAAGCTTTATTTCACTGATATCCCGCCTGCTTGCGTGCGGCCTGACGTTTCATGCAGGTTCCTTCCACTACTATGACATGGCAGCTTTCCGGGACAGTGAGACAGCAATACTCCGGCCATGTTCTCCCGAAGGTTGACTTCAAGGCAGGGTCTTTGATGAATCCGCCCAGAACATGACGGCAACCTTTTGGTCCGCTTTCAAGAAGTACGGGTATTTATTGACATTACGGGATATTCTATGTTTAAGTAGTAACTTCTAAAATATACTGGAGTGAAGATACCATGAAGAGAACATACCAGCCTCACACAAAAAGCAGAAAAAGAACTCACGGTTTTCTCGTAAGAATGAGAACTGCTTCGGGACGGGACATTATCAGGAGAAGGCGGGCAAAAGGGAGAAAACAACTCTCTGCCTGATGAGCCATTGGTGGACTTGCCGCTTTCCTGTTACGGGCGTATCCACCGTCTGTAATCCATCACCACGACCACCCGAGCATGGCTTACACTCTCACGAAAAACGAGTTATTGAAAAAGGGGGACTTTCGAGGTATAAGATGGGTGAAACGTGGTGAAACAACCCATTTTCTTATCCTGTGCAACAAGAATCGGCCTTTGACAAGAAGGATCGCTATCGGTATACGTAAGAAAACAGGGGGAGCGGTCGTCAGGAACAAAATGAAACGACATATAAAAGAGTTCTTCAGGCTCCATAAGGAGCTTTTTCCAGGCCACCGCGACACGCTTATAAAAGTGAAGAAGATACCATACAAAATAGAATGGAAAAATACGAGCGAAGAGCTTCGCCAACTATTATTGAATGTAAAAATTAGATAGTGAAAAAACTTTTCTTGTACCTGCTTAATGTCTACACTTTACTTATCTCGCCCTACGTCCCCACCGAGTGCAGGTTTTATCCGACCTGTTCTTGCTATATGAAAGAGGCTATAGAAAAGAGAGGCGCTTTAAAGGGCGTCCTGCTGGGCCTTAAGCGGATTCTGAAGTGCAATCCTTTTTACCCGGGTGGATATGATCCGGTCAAATAACGGAGGTATTGGATGGAAAAGAGAAACATAATATTGCTCGGCCTGACCATAATATTGCTATTTTTCTTTCAGATGTATTTCAGTCCGAAGGAACCCCAGAAGCAACCTGCTCAGTCTTCTGGACAGGTTGAGCAGGCACCAGGCAAAAGCGAAGAGGCAAAAGCAACGGTTCCGTCCACTTCCGGCGGCATACCCCAACCCTCTGTTAAAGGACTGTCGGTACAGAAACCGACAAGAACAATTACTGCGGAGACCGACCTTCTGCAAGTCACCTTTACCGACCTTGGCGGCGGGATAAGCAGCGTGAAACTCAAGAAGTATAGACAGACCGTGAAGAGACCCGATGATAAGGAAATAATTGAGGATGTAAAGCCTTACATTTATTTGCCCAGGACTTTTGCAACAGTTGCGAGCGGTTTAGCCACGGACGAGACCATCTTCAAGCCGGACAAGGATGCGGTAAGAACACAAGACAAACCGGAAACCATCGTCTTTTCCGGTACTTTGACTGACGGGCGGTCCGTCAGAAAGACTTACACCTTTCATCCGGGAATCTACACGATTGATATGAAAGTTGAAGTGGCAGGGGTGGATGCGGCGAGGACCGATATGGATTTTGCTGCCATTACAGCCAAGCGTGAGTCTTCCTACACGTTCAAAGGCCCTTTCTATTATGCAGGCAATAAGTTTGAGCAGGTGGACAAGCTCGACAATAATGTGATCCTCGGCAAAGCATACAAGTATGCGGGCCTGGACGACGGTTTCTTCACCTTCATCTGGATTCCCAACACCGATTCGTTGCCTGCCGCTACCATAATGAAGGGTGATAATGATATCCCCGTGATCAGGCTTGCCCTGGCGGGCGGAACGACTTCAGGTAAAATGTATTTCGGTCCCAAGAAGACGGACATCCTCAAAACTCTCAACGTGGGGGCGGAAAAGATTGTCGATTTCGGTTGGTTCGACATTATCGCAAAGCCCATGATTCTGGGGATGAATTATTGCAACAAAATCACCCACAACTACGGCATTGATATTATACTTCTTACCATCCTGATCAAGTTCATTTTTTATCCTTTAAGCGTGAAGAGCTACAAGTCGATGAAAGAGATGCAGAAGATACAGCCCATGATCGCCAAGCTCAGGGAAAAGTATAAAGACGACAAGCAGAAACTTAACCAGGAAATGATGGAGATCTACAAGACGAAGGGAATAAACCCCATGGGTGGATGCCTTCCAATGATCATTCAGATCCCTGTTTTCTTTGCCCTCTACAAGGCTCTCTCAGCTGCGATTGAACTCAGACACGCGCCTTTCATGCTATGGATCAACGACCTTTCCTCTCCGGAGGACCTCTATACTATCCATGTTGCGGGCTACGAACTGCCCGTCAGGCTTCTGCCTATTGTAATGGGTGCCACCCAGGTGATCCAGCAAAAAATGACCCCCTCCGGCGGTGATCCCATGCAACAAAAATTGATGCTCGCCATGCCCATAGTCTTCACTTTCATTTTCTGGGGTTTCCCGTCGGGGCTTGTTTTGTACTGGCTCGTAAACAACGTCATATCCATCGCCCAGCAATACTACATCAACAAGAAAGTCTCATGAGGAGGTATCATGGATTTTGTGGAAGTCGAGGGAAAAACATACGAAGAAGCTATCAGAAAAGCCTCCCTGGAGCTTAACGCAGAAGAGAAAGATCTCGATGTAGACGTAAGAGAGGTTGACACGAAAGGTATTCTTGGCCTGCTGGGAAGCAAGAAGGTGCGCATTACCGCACGTCTGAGGGCCAAAGAGGTGACACCAGAAGAGTACGGCCAGACCTTCCTCAAAGAATTAGGCGCCCTTGTGGGCCTTACCTTCTACACGAAGGTGTCCCAGTACGAAAACCGGGTCATATTTCTTATCCAGGCCAACGATGGTGATGTGCTGATAGGTAAAGACGGGGACACCTTGGAAGCGCTGCAGCATGTCCTGAGGCTCGCAATCGCAAAGAGATACAAACAAGGCCTCAAGGTCCTTGTGGATATCAACGGCTACCGCGAGAAAAGAAAGAAAGCGCTTACCACAATGGCAAAAAAAACGGCGGACAAGGCCAAGCGAACGGGTAAGCGGCTCAAGACGGACCCCTTGAACCCTTATGAGAGGAGAATCGTTCACTCCATATTGAAACATAATAAGAGCATCACGACGAAGAGCGAAGGAGAAGGGCACACAAAGAAGGTGGTAATCTCGCCTGTTGGCGCTTCCAATGGAAAACATTGAGACGATTTGTGCTGTTTCGACCCCTTCCGGAGAGGGGGGAATTGGCATTGTAAGGTTGAGCGGGCCGGATGCCCACAAGGTCCTCAAGGCCATCTTCAGAAAAGCGAAAGGCGGCGGCGACATCACGTCCCGCCGCATGTATCTCGGTCACATCGTTGACCCCGAACATTCGGAACAGATTGATGAGGTATTTGCCGTCTTCATGAATGCCCCTCTCACGTATACGAGAGAAGATATAGGGGAGGTCTACTCACATGGAGGGCTTGCCGTTCAGAGAAGGATTCTCTCCGTTATGATCCGATGCGGCGCGAGACTTGCAGAGCCGGGAGAATTCACGAAGCGGGCATTCTTGAACGGAAGAATTGATCTCGCACAAGCCGAGGCAGTCCTTGACATTATCGAGAGTGAAACCGACGAAGAGCTGGGTCACGCGATAAAATCCCTGGAAGGCGTGTTGTCGAAAAAGATTAATGGCATCAGGAACCAACTCAGGCGCGCCCTTGTGGAAGTGGAGGCGCTCATAGATTTTCCCGAAGAAGAGATTGATGTGGACGAAAAGGAGGTTCTCGCCGGTGTAGAGTGTGCGGAAAAAGAAATAGCGGCGCTTGCCGACTCATACTACGAAGGCAACGCGGTGAAACACGGACTTGAGGTTCTCATCGTGGGGCGGACGAACGTGGGGAAATCGAGCCTTCTTAACGCGCTTCTGGCCAGGGAAAGGGCCATTGTGACACCCTTGCCAGGGACTACCAGGGATATGATAGAGGATACGATCCATATCATGGGTATCAAGGTAAGGATCGTGGATACAGCGGGTTTTGGGCTGCCCCGGGATATTGTGGAGCGGGAAGGACTAGCGCGGGTGAAACGGAAGATCCCTGAAGCCGACCTTATCCTCTGGGTTGTGGACGGCTCCCGCCCGTATTCTGATGAAGACCGTGAGGTCTGTGAGGAGATAGGAAAGAGAAGGAAGATCGTCGTAATTAATAAGACCGACCTGCCCCGTTTGCTTGAAATTGATATCCCGCCGGAATCTCCCATCTCCGGGATCGAGGTATCGGCCCTGAGGGAAGAGGGTATTGAAGCCCTGAAGACCGCCATCTACGAAGCGCTCATGAGTAAAGAGCGGCGCGCCAATGCGATTCTTGTCACGAATCTCCGGCATAAGGACGCCCTTTCCCGAGCCCTCACCGCGGCGCGTAACGCCGTCTCCGGTCTTAAGCGGCAGGAACCTGCCGAATTCATCGCCTTTGATCTCCGTGATGCCGGCCAGTGCCTGGGAGAGATCACAGGAGAAGCATGGACCGACGATATTCTCCATGACATATTCAGCCGGTTCTGTATAGGAAAATAGACGATGGTACTCCTCAAGTTTTCAACAAATTTTGTTGAAAAACTGTGGAAAACTTGTCGAACGCTGCTGTTAACTATCAGACATAATTGAGGTAAGTTCTATTGGATCGACTCGGATGTAATATGAAAAACGTAATTAATACAGCAACTTCCAACATGAGATGCGAATCGGTAGTCTCCTTTCCGGCCCAAGGTCTGACGCAATCAATACCCTTTAATATGAATATATTACAGGTGGGGTTCATTATGAGAAATATTTTCGCCCTTTATCTGCAAGGAGTTATGGGAGAGAGAGAAAAGAACTTCCTGTTATGATTCTTATTTCAATCGCGGCATCTTTATGCGGCCGCCATATGTCATCCAAAAATTGAAGAAACTTCAGTCAAAAACGGCTATTGAAACGGTTATTAAACTTGACAAAAGGTCTATTTTTTCATATCCTAATACCCTCCGGGCCGTTAACTCAGGTTGGTAGAGTATCTGCCTTTTAAGCAGAGAGTCGCAAGTTCAAGTCTTGCACGGCCCAAAACGTCCCTATCGTCTAGCCCGGCCTAGGACATCGGCCTTTCACGCCGACAACGGGGGTTCGAATCCCCCTGGGGACGCTTCTTTTTATTTGTACAATATTTTCTATTCCCTGGCCAAAGATCGAAGGAACTGTTTCTGGTTCTTATTTGGGTTTCCAAAGAAACGCTCATAGGTAGTATTTTTGAGCAATAGCCCCCACGCCTTGGATCCGTTCGGCGCAAAGAGGACAAAAAAGATATTATCTCTGCAGTCATGTTTTTTGCAGACGCTGCTTGCTTCATACGTGATGCCGCCTGACTTGATGAGCCTTCTTGGCATCGCAAGGCCGTTCTCTGTCTTTGCATACAGAACGAGCCATCCGTCAATATTTTTTTCTCTTTTGAACAGTTCGTTCCATGATTTCTGATACGAAGGTTTTTCCAGGAGGTCAAATAAATAGGGTTGTGAAGCATCTATAGAGACCTTTTTATCTTGTCCAGGACCAATTTTGTGGTTCTGGTCTGACTCCTGTACAGATTCAGCAACATGTTCGTTTTGGGGGCTGTCAGGGGGGATCAAAAACATGATGCGGCTGAGTTTCCATGATACTATGCCATCCCGCCTGAAAATAAACTCCACGCCATCATCGTCCGTTTCCTTTTCCCTGATCCTCATGGTGAAGCGGTTAAAACTTTTATACGACATTGAAATATCCGGACCCATGTCCTTACGACTCTTCTCTGGTCTTTTCAGGGATCCTCTTCTGTGGTTGCCGAGATCTGGTTTTTCTCCTTTCATAAGTACAGCCAAATTTTCAGGAGTTATAAAGATGTCGACCATGGGCCCGACCATGACGGAGGCGAAAGCGGTCCCCAGGAATCCTAATGGATTACGGTCTCCAGTCTTTGTCGCTTTGTCAATCAGGAGAGTGTTGATGCTGGCTTTAAGATTTTCCCGAAGCGCCGGGTAATCAATGTAACCCGAAAAGGTATCAAAATCTTTGACTTCGATGGCTCTTTTCATATTGTGAATTGCCAGATGCGGTGTAAAGTAAAAACCTGCGCCCATAATAATCACAATTATCCCGATAAGCCACACCTTCAAGGCATTACCCATACGTGCCCCCTCTTATTACACATAACGCACTATTTGAACAGCCGGTTCTTTTGGTGATCTAGAGTTTTTCACCGTACTTGATTGTAACACCGCTACATATGAAATCAACCTCAAAAAAGAGACAGGAAGAGACTTGGCAATATCTCAACGAACTTTTTCGTCATTCTCTTTCTCGTGGCCTGCCTCTTCCGGTCCGGTCGTCACTTTACCACAGTTAAGTGTTTCGGTCTCTTTGGGTTGCGGCCTGCATATCGCAGTCTTTGATCCAATCCCCTTTAGCAAAACAATAATAGTTCCCGGCGAAATACCAGGAGACGTCCGCGGCAGCATACGGTATTTCTCCTATCAAGCTGGACCTCCAGGTGATTGATAAAATTTACATCACTTGATAGCATGATATAGGGGTAAATGTGATCAATACGAACGATGCACCACCACCATATTATGGCGGAAATATGGCCTCCGTGGCCACTCCAGGCGGGCCTGTCCGCTATCCATTCGTATTCCTGGACGGAGACGAATACTTCCGTATTTGGATATTCAACATCTTCCTCATCATCGTAACCTGAGGCATCTACGCCGCCTGGCCACAGTGAGGACGTGCCGCTATTTCTATTCAAATTATCTCTACCTGTCCCGTAACATCCGAACGAGTGAAATTACCTTGAGGAACTGGAAAAAGCGGTCAGAGCAAATAATAAAGGAACAAACCCGGAACGGGTCGCAGAATAGAGACGCCTAAAAATTTCTTTTACCGGCCAGCGTGCCGCTTCAGCCAGTCAATAGTCTTTTTCACTATCCGGCCGAACACCTCCTCTTCAGTCAGTCCGAGCGACTTGGGCACGTGGAAAGAATGGTCTCCGCCTTCAATCGTGAATAGATCCCATGAGGTCTGAAGACTTTTCAATACAGGATCAAGCTTGCCGAGATCGCACAGCGGGTCTCTGGTTCCTTCAAAGAAGAGCATGGGGATTTTTACCCGGTAGAGATGGGCGTCGCGGAGTTTTTCCTTGTTATCCATGGGGTGAAGCGGGTAACCGAGGAAGATGAGGCTGTCGGCGGGCAGTATGCCATCCGCGGCCATAATTGCGGCCATCCGGCCTCCCAGGGATTTCCCTGCCGCCGTGATGGAGGTCGCCTTTGACCCCATGATCTCTTTAAACGACCTGCATGCGGCGAGCCACGCATCCATCAGGGCCTCGGGACGGTCGGGCGTTTTCCGGCCGTGCTCGCTGTAGAGAAAATTGAACCTCAGGACCGGGTATCCCGCCTTTGCAATGCCTTCCGCAAAAGCGACGAGAAGGGCGGTAGTCATGTCATTCCCTGCGCCGTGGGCCACGATGACCGCCCTGCTTTCAGTCGCCGCCGCTGGTCTTGTAAGGATACCG
This sequence comes from Syntrophobacterales bacterium, assembly GCA_031274925.1. Lineage (NCBI taxonomy): Bacteria > Pseudomonadati > Thermodesulfobacteriota > Syntrophobacteria > Syntrophobacterales > Syntrophobacterales bacterium. Next base: position 24,339 of record JAISPL010000057.1, read on the forward strand.
GAAGTACTTCCTTTGTCTCCGACCGGTATGGCAATCTTATCGCTGGTTATCTCATGACCCATGGGATTGTGCTTCCTCCTTTTATACATGTTTCTCTGCAGATGACTGGCTGGATGCGTTTTTATGTATAGACTATAGCATAATGGCATCCACTCACAAACTCAACAATTTTGGCGCAGCCACCGTTATCCGTATTTGATGAACGTTACGTCCAGGTATTCCTTGAACGCAATTTTCAACTCCCCTTATGGTGTTCTTGACGATAAGCCCATACTATGACGGGGCACTCCAATGGACTTCTCGGAGGCGGAAGAGGCGACCTCATAAGCCCCACATGAATCCATCTTTCCGTCCTTTCGGCATCTCCTGGTGGATGCTGCCTCCTCCCGCAGTCATCCAATGAATGTTCCCTGTCACGATAGGGTCTCGCCATTAAAACCCTATTGATTGTCTTTGTGATGCATCTATCTTTTTCATGGTTATGTCTCACATTCTTACGGAAGAACGTAAGTTGTGCTCCACGGTGATATAACCCTCTTCATCATTGCATAATAGGGGTCCGATTGAGTATTATTATATGGAGAGACCAGGTATAGCCGTCTCACGGTCTCTCCATAGCGTACCCGCAAAAGGGGCCTTAAGGAGCGCGCCATGATCTCACGGATAGACCACGTTGCAATCGCGGCAAGGGATTACAGAGAAGTAGCCGATTTTTTTCGCACGATCCTTGGGGCATCTCCCGGAACTTCATCGGTGGACCAGGACCAGAAGTACCTGGCTGAGACGTTTTCCTTGGGTGACTTGAGCAGAATCGAAATTATTACTCCCACGGAAGAAGGCAGTTTTCTCGACAAGTTCCTGGCTGAGAGGCAGGGAATCCATCACCTGTGTCTCCAAACTTTGGACATCAGGGAAGCCCGCCGTGCCCTGGATGAGCACGGCATACCCTATTTCGGGTATTACGAGTGCGAGGGTGACGGTTGGAAGGAGCTTTTCATCCATCCGAGAGATGCCTTTGGGGTTCTCATACAGATCGCCGAATTCACCCCTGACGATTTCATCGCTGATGAACTGAAGGTCCCTGGAGGCGCCCGATGGACCGTCGAGAAAACCTCAAACGGCGCAACCCTCACATTCACCCATCCTGGTGGTGGCACGGTGAGGTTCAATATGTCAAGAGATGAGCTAAAGGCCCTTGCAGAAGATCTTACGGAGGCAGGATAGAGACGGACACGGACTCTATTTCGCTTTTCATGCGCCCCATCTCTCTTCTTGCCTCTCTCAGGTCTTGATTTTTTACCGCCTCTTCTCTAAAATCTGACATACTGCGGACCGTTATTGTTATGGATGGCAGGTTCGTATACGTGGATTCTTTGAGGAGGCGTTATGAAAACCCTTGGCGGGATAAGACTGTCGGGAGATATTTACTCCCTTCCTGTTATGCTCGAATTCGTGACTCATCATGCTAGAAACTCCGGCCTTCAAAAAGAGAGAATCTCCGAGGTCCTGAGGGCGATAGAAGAGGCTATCTCAAACATATTGGAAGAGGCATACGGGAACGTCTATGGCGAGATTGACCTTACCTGCAGTGAAGACACCACGGGCAGGCTGATAATTACCATCACGGATTTCGCTCCGCCTTCAAATGTCCTTAATGTAACGGGAGCTGTCGCCGAGCAGGGCGGAATCACAGGAGGAGTTGCGGGGAGATTCTCAACCGTCTTAATGGGTAAACTTATTAATAATATTACCTATGAACGCATTGAGGACAGGAACGTTTTAACTTTCACCGTCGAAGAAGTGGCCTGACGCCGCTTTGAGCGGCTTCAGTGAATAGCCGTCAGCCCGACATAAGGTAATCAGATAGCCAGCAGTAAAAGCAAAAACTACATACAGGTCAAATCGTGGGATGCCGGGCAGACAATACTGTCCCGTCCAACTATGGTAAAATGAAGCGTTTGTGCAAAGAAAGCGCTTCATTTTTGCTGCTTATATATAGGTTGTCAATTGCGCTACCGAATAGACGGCAGACGGCATACTCGAAAGCGCGACGAGAAGTGCGTCGATGATCGTTTTGTTCCTTGAGGTTTTTGCCAGTTGAATATTGAGGGTCTCGGCGTCGCGGAGCATATCGGCACGGGTCACGTCGTCAATGGAAGTGTCGTCAAGAATTATTTTGATAATCTGCAGAATAAGATCCCTGATTCTGGGATCCATGGAGGATTTTTCAGTGGCCCCGAGTCCGTATTCTCCGGCCGGAGCTTCCATGGCCGGAGGGGTGAATTCCGCGAGCTCAATATTAGGCGCATTGAGCCAGGCCGGGACATCATTCTCTTTTACGAAGACCTCGGGGTTTTCCCGGTACTTGCCTATAATGCCGGTTTTCCCGCCGTCCTCGACATAGGAATTACCTTCCAGGTTGATAAGGGCGCTTATCTGTCCCAGCATGTCCTGAGAAAGCATGACGAGGCCCAGCTCTTCAAGGCCCTCGGCAATCTTCCTGAGCTCAACGTGATCGGTTATCCCTGCGGCTGTCGCGAAATCAACGAGAGGAAAGAAAAAAAAGTTATGTGCTTCGGCTTCCGCCTTGTCATAAAGGTATGCAAGCAAGAGTTCTGCTAACTCGTCTGTCGTCAATGATCTCTCCTGTGTCGGCATTTGTAGTGAGGAATTATTATACCAGATTTGTGTTCCAAAGCGGGAAAAAATGAGCGCTGCCTTATTTGTTGGGATACGGCAAGAAAATGAGTTATGGTATAAAGTAAGGATATCAAAAAGAAAGGGGATTCCTTATTTATGGCTTCTGGCACAGAAAATGCGGACGGTTTCCATTGTAAACGCTTTTACGTTACCTGAGGTAGGAGATGCAAAGGCGTGAGGTTCAAGTCGAGAGGGGTGTCTATTCGCACTTGAAAGGATGTTCTGGTCCTGCTCTTTTGAATTAATCAAGATTGGATGCGCTATCTGACGGTGGATCTTACAACATTATCGCTGTTGGAAAATAGGCATAAACGGAATTCCCGTCGGTTCCCGAGATTTTCACGAGTTAAGCGAGGCGTGCGAGGCAAAAGAGTAGTTTTGATCATGAAACGTTGAGACGGGCATGGCAGAGACGGCGAAGAGCGCAAGCCGGTCTTAACGTTTGGGAATATCTTGAATTCAACAGGAGGTAACATATGGAAGGACGTTTTGCGCCGACGATGAAAACAGAAGAGGAGATGTTTACCTTTCAGCTTGAAGGACTAAAATGGACTCTGGATCACGTATACTGCGGCTCGGAATTTTACAGGAAAAGGTTTGATGAGGCGGGAATTAAGCCGGCTGACATAAAGACGCTGCAGGATATAGAAAAACTACCGTTCACCACAAGTAAAGACCTTCAGGAGGGCTATCCTTTTCCCTTGCAAAGCGTTCCGTTCGAGAAGATTGTGCGCATACATGCCTCAAGCGGCACCACCGGCAAGAGAAAAGTACTCTGTTATACCAACAAGGATATAGAAGACTGGGCCGCCATGTTTGCCAGGTGCTATCAATACGCAGGATGTACCAGGGAAGACAGAATCCAGATTGCCGTGGGATACGGCGTTTGGACCGCCGGAGCAGGCTTCCAGAACGGATGTGAAAAGTTCGGGGCCATGGCCATACCCGTGGGGCCCGGGAATCTCGACATACACTGCCAGTTTTTAGAGGACCTCCAGACGACAGTTATGTGTTGCACCGCATCGATGGGCCTTCTCATGGCGGAAGAAATAGACAAACTGGGCCTGCGCGGAAAAATAGCGCTAAAGAAGATGATATTCGGCGCTGAACGTTCGAGTGACGCCATGCGGGCAAAGATTTCTGAACTTTCCGGCGTGGCCGTGGAAGATCTCTACGATATTCCCGGTCTTACCGAACTTTACGGCCCCGGGACCGGTCTTGACTGTATCTATCACAAAGGTATCCATTATTGGGCGGACTATTATATTGTTGAGATTCTCGATCCTGACACGTTGAAACCCGTGAAGCCGGGTGAAGTCGGCGAAATGGTCGTAACCACGCTTCGCAAGGAAGCCGCCCCGCTTGTCCGCTACAGGACCAGGGATCTTACCCGGATTATCACTGAGAAGTGTCCCTGCGGAAGCATCATGCCCATGCATGACAGGATTTTGGGCAGGTCTGACGATATGTTCATCTTCAGGGCGGTAAACATCTACCCGAGCCATATCGAACAGATCCTCTCGAACATTGAGAACATTGGAAGTGAGTACCAGGTGTTTCTCGACAGGAAGTCCGACGGCAAAGATTACATGGTGGTTAAAGTGGAGAGGGAGCAGGGGGTTCACCCTGAGGAGAATGACCTCATAAGTAAACGCATAAAGAAAGAGGTGAAGAAGCAGATTCTGGTGAGCTGTGACGTGGAGATATGCGATTACTACGAATTGCCGAGATCTGAAAGAAAGACCAAAAGGGTATTCGACAGGAGAGATGACTAAAAAAGCGGGGGTGACTTACCGCCGTCTCAAGTGCGACCCGCACGCGAAGGAATGTTTGACGGCCGGCCACTATGGGGTAAGGATATTAGGCCCTGCTGAGATAAGGAACATGGGGACTGCGGTGGGGGGTGCATCATACAAGCTCACGCACTTAAAAGAGGTCCAATCATCCTTATTCGCCGGAGCTAAACCTGATTGAACGTTTCCGGAGCCGACTCAAATCTCGGTTGCGTAGTATCCTGTTGCATCTGTTCGATTCATTTGATGTGCTCTTGCAGACTGTTTTTCAAGTGCGGCGACTATAACCGCTCACTGTCCCGCAAGCTCCCGCACCGGACCCGCTCTGTCTGGGCGCGCACTTCACGCTCATAGGCTTGGGGGGAGAGGACAGTGCGCCCCTCAAAACGGACATGGTCCGGTCTCTTCGCGGTAAGGCCGTGACTGTGAGCGGTGATCACGCCTGCTGATGTAGCGGCGGTAGCCCCACTTTGGCCTGTCGAAAAGTGGTCCATATGCGATAAACGAGGGGGACGACGGGGGGGCTTATCTCGCATGACCCCGCCGGTGCTTTCTGAACTGCTCTCTCACTGTGTCAAGCTTCTTTTTCTGGGCGTCATTAAGCTCATTTTTTATTTCAGAAAAACTCCCGTCGATAATCCGGTCTACTTCAGGTTTGCCCTTGAGGAAATGTTCATGTAACTTTTGCGACATCTGTTCAAGGATTCTCCCGACGGCAATTTTCTGTTCGGCGTTAAGATCCAGACTCTTTGAGAGCCGTTCCGTGGCCTCCATCGTTCTGTTTCTGAAATCCTTTGGTCCGTGCATATGATGGGCCGGTTTGACAAGGAGCCATGTACCCACCGAGCCAAAGAGAATACCTGCGAGGAGCAGGAGAGCCACTCCCGATACCAGTTTCCAAACATTCATACATTCCCCCTTAAGTTGAAAAAATTGCAGATAAAGTCATTTCTTCCTCGCCGTTCACGAGCATATAAAGGGCGTCATAGTTTGAACCGAGGTTGAGTCCGATGAAACAGGCGACCAATATCAGTATAAGTACCAGCGGGGATGTGAGAGGGGTGAGCCGCCACACCACACTTTCGAATGAGGGCAGGAAACCTGGTTCAGGCCGAATGGGGCCAATCTCACGGACTTGGGCCATAAGCCCGGTCCTCCATCTTTGGCCGACCTCGATATTCTCTTTGTCCCGATAGGCCTGCCCCAGCGCCTGTCTAAGCTTTTCCTTTTCCTGACCGGAAGTTTTCATACATCGTTCCTCCTGCTTTTTGCCGCCTCAGTGAGCATTTCGTGAAGCTTCTTGCGGGACCGGAATAACCGTACCTTCACGTTGGCGATACTCAGACCCAGAAGATGAGCCGCCTCCTTTACCGAATTGCCCTCAAAGTAAATGAGTTCCAAAACCATTCTTTCCGCCGCGGAGAGTTTGTTGAGAGCCCAGTCCAGGACCTCTCTCGCTTCATTTTGAACCTTCGTTTCATGGAACGACCGGCTTGACTGATCCGACAGTGTCGCCTCAATCCATGCCTGGTGTTGTTCCGTGAGAGAACTCATAGAGATTTCCCGTGTTTTGTAATGATCGCGCCAGAAGTCATGGCAAGTCCTTACTGCAATCACGGAAACCCATGGCTTGAAGCCATTGTCGTTCTTGAAGGTAGATAACGATCGGTACGTTCTAAGGAACACGTCTTGTACTGTATCTTCCACATGTTCAAAGGGCACGTGTTTCTTCACGATGGCCAGCACGAGATTCTGATACCTGTCCACAAGATGTTCGAAAGCATTGACATTTCCGGCAACAATCTGACGGACAATTTCTGCATCTCTCGGACTATCAGCATCATCTGTCACTGCAGACATTCTCTCCATTATGCCTCAATCAATATAATAACGCATATGTTCGACCCGTACCGCAAGTCATGGTGATCAGTCACTCTGACAAATAAGAGTCGCTTTCTTCTCCTGAAAGGTTACAAAGTTCGGGCAGTGTAACCTTTCGGCGGCGCCTGGCGACTAATTCTGTAAAGGCGGATATGAGGCAATGACTTCGCAGCCGGAAAGAAACAAAACGCTTGGTGTGAATATTGAAAAGGCAGCAAGAGGGGGCCGTATGAGACCCGAGACGGTAATTGTTCCGTCGCCTCTTTAATATACGCTGCAATATGTATCTCTGACATCTGCTTGGGGTCACGCAGGGCGCCCGGACAACAGCAGATAGAGGAGACAGATGATGCGGACGATAGTCTGCAAATATAATTCATGGAGGGTAATATGAAAAACCTGTTTGCAATTGTCATAGCATTTTCACTGGTCTTTTGCATCGCCACGAGTAAGGCCGTCGCGGCTGATCCGGGCGACGTGAAAGCGGCCGACGGCGTACGATTCCATAAGAAGATGGATGTACCTCATAAGTCTTCAGGCCTTAATCTCTCCGGAGAACAAAAGGAAAAGGCGAAGGACCTGCGAAATCGGTTCCGTGCCGATACCCGCGACCTGAGGTATGACCTTGAGATGAAAAGGCTTGAAATGAGAAAACTCTTTACTGATCCGAATGCCAGCGAGGCGGCCATAGTCGCAAAACAGCGGGAGATCGGAACGCTGTTCCAGAAGCTGTTCGAGAAGCGGGCGCAGATGAAGATTGAGTGGAGGAAAATCCTCACTGCCGAGCAGATCAGTAACCTTGACCAGACGCCATGGGGGCAGGGGCACGGTCACATGAAGGGCCGGCATATGGGTCAGCACATGAGACCCGACATGGGACATGGATCTCATGGGGGTCCGGCATGTCCGGTATGGGACGGAAACCACTGAGGTTTATCCCAAGAAACTGAAGACGGAAAGAAATTTCAGGGCTGCCTCTTTATATACGGGCAGCCCTCCTCTTTGCTCGGACGAATGGAGTCTGGAACCTGAAAATCCCCGTGTCAGATTTTTGTACCGTAGGCGGTGTAGTCACCGTACTTTAAAACAGTCTGCAATGGCATCGTCAAATGAATCGAATAGATGCAAGACGCCACGCAGCCAAGATTTGAGCCAGCCCCGGAAACGTTCAATCAAGTTTAGTTCCGGCGAATAAGGATGATTGGATCTCTTTCAAGTACGTTAGCTATAATCAGATGTATGCGCGCGATTCCGCCTCGCTTGAGGCTCTGCAAGAAACCGGTCTCTGGCCCCCCATCTGTAGCCAAGGATCAAAAAGCGAAGACTATTCCGAAAGAAAAGCTTACCGGCTTATCGGGTTGCAACCTTGAGCGAGGCCCCGTAATTACACGTAAACTTGTAGTTGGGGGTGGCGGATCCTCTGAAAAAAAAGACGAAGGAAAGGAACCCGAGAACCACGCACAGGATCACGATCCATTTCCTCCTTATGTCCATGTTTAAAAGAAAAAGCAGGAATAGTATGACGCCGAAGGCCAGACAGAAGGGACAATACACTTTGCTTCTCACCTGAAAGGCCACAAGGAATACTTCTACGCCGGCGCCTGCAGAAACGAGGATACTGAGAAGCGGGTCTTTTTTCAAAATACTCAGGACGATGAACGCTGCCATATATATAATGCCAACGTACTTGAGGTCGAGTCCGAGGATATCGCCTTTCAGGTAGGAGCAGGACGTTTCACAAACGGCATAGAAGGCCATGGTCCCTATCGCGGCCAAGGCAAGCAGTATGTTGATAAGATATTTTCTTGACATGAGTGCCTGTTTCAGCATGGAGAAGCCTTTCGCAAACCGTCTCAGGGCAGAAGAAGGTTGATGATCAGCACTATGGCGCTCTGAATGAAATTGATAAGCGGATTCAAAATACCTAACCAGAGGGCTGCAAGGATGATGAAAAACCCGTAAGGCTCGATCCGCGCCAGAGAATATTGGAACTTTCTCGACGCGAACCCCATGAGAATTTTCGACCCGTCGAGAGGCGGTATTGGAATAAGGTTGAATGCGGCAAGCATCACGTTGATCCGGGCCATGTAATAAAACAGATCATGGATGGCGCTCGTGCCGTAGACGCTTAAGAAACGCAGGAGAAAAATGGAAATGAAGGCAAGAATGATGTTGGTCACGATCCCCGCCGAAGCCACAAAAATCAACCCCTTGCGAAAAGGTTGAAGGTTGTTGAAGTTTACAGGGACCGGTTTGGCCCAGCCGAACCCGAAGATGAAAAGCATGGCCGTTCCTATGGGATCAAGGTGTTTCAGGGGATTGAGAGCCAACCTTCCGAGCCACCTCGCAGTGGGATCGCCCATTTTGTTCGCCACCCACCCATGGGCCAGTTCGTGGAGGATGATGGAATAGAGGAGCGGAATGGCCACAAGAATAAATGTAAAGGGGTCCTTGAATAAGAGGTTTAAAAGTCCCATATGTTCTATATCATAAGTATCACACAGGTTTACGGGATTTTCAATGTAAACTTGACCGCCTTACCTCTATCCTTTGCAGTTCACAAGTCGCTATGGAAAAGCCCTGGATTCCCCCAACAGTTGATCAATAAGGTCATCCATGGTCTTCAGCGTTCTATGACAGAATAGCGGGAACAACGGATGGTATAGAATGACGACCCTCACGCAGGCAACGTGCGTGCGAGGGTCGAGGCATGGGAGCGTGGATTGAAACATTTCCTTATGTAGGCGCGCAGGTAGCGCGTGCGAGATTGAGGCGGCCCTTAGGGAGCGGCGTCTCGCGCGCCATAAATATGAGCCGTTGTTACCTCTTTGACAATCTTTTCCGTGATCCTCCCGCATATACCCATCAATACCTCAATCCCTTCAGGCGAAAGCTGCTCCCGATGGACGCCTGCAACCACGACAACCTTCCCGTTGAGACGTTTCGCCAATTCCTCGGCCATGGGCTTGACGATCTCGTCTTCCTTGTGGCTCAGGAACGTAAAGACTGAACTGGTAGCGCCTGACTTCCGGGGATCGGCGAGGCTCGGTCGGGCCTCGGCCATTCCCACCGCCCCTATATGATTTGCCCCGCCGACGAGATTCACCTGAAGGTCGCGGCCCAATAAATTGACTTGGGCGTGTATTTCAAAATCGCCGGTTCCTTCCGAAATAAGAAATGTCTGTAAAGCTCTGTCAGTTGTCATAAAAACCCTCCTATAGAAACATTATAGCAGATCCGCTCACCCTTGAAAGGTGGGAGCGGGCTTTTTTGTTGATTTTCTATCAAAAAAACGTGATGGTATATGTTTGTAAATTAAGGCGTTCCGGCAAAACGGAGCCACAAAATCAAGAGGTGCGCTATGGATTTGAAGAGCCTCATGACCGCATGGGAAGACAGAGGCGTCCTCAAAAAGGTTTCCCATCCCGTGAGCAGGGACCTTGAAATCACGGAAATATATCAGAGGGTTTTTCGGGAGAACGGGCCAGCCCTTCTTTTTGAAAACGTGAAGGATACGGGATACCCGCTTCTTATCAATATATTTGGCACATGGGAGAGGGTGTGGGACGTGTTCGGCGTTGCCTCCGAAAAGGAATTGATCGGCAGAGTGGAGTCTTTGCTAAGCGTGGAGCAACCCGTCGGTCTTCTTGACAAGGTCAGGACATTGTGGAAGTTGAAAGACCTCGCGGGCATACTCCCCAGGAGCGCGAAGAAGGCCCCATGCCAACAGCATGTCATAGAGGGACCTGATATCAACCTTGACTCTTTCCCTGTTATGAAGTGCTGGCCGGAAGATGCGGGAAGGTTCATCACACTGCCGGCGGTGATTACGAAGGATGCTGTTACCGGCAGACAGAACATGGGCATGTATCGAATGCAGGTTATCGACAGGAATAGAACGGCAATGCACTGGCACCCTTCCAAGGGGGGCAATATTCATCTTCAACGCGCCAGAGAGAAAGGAAAGAGGCTGGAAGTCGCTGTGGCGATCGGCTGCGAACCTGCGGTGACCTACTGCGCTACCGCGCCTCTGCCGCCTGATGTGGGCGAGCTGCTTTTCGCGGGTCTGCTTATGGGGCGTCCTGTAGAGACGGTGAAGTGTAAGACTGTCGATCTTGAAGTACCCGCTGAGAGCCAGATAGTGCTTGAAGGTTATATTGACGAGGAAGACTCTTTCATGGAAGGACCTTTTGGCGATCACACCGGCTACTATACGCCAGAGCGGATTTTCCCCATATTCAACGTCCAGGCGGTTACCTTGAATGAAAACCCTGTGTATCCGTCCATTGCGGTAGGGTGGCCCCCTCTGGAAGACGTACTCCTGGGTAAGCTGACCGAACGCCTTTTCTTCCCTCTTATAAAGTTTGTAATCCCTGAGATACGGGACATAGAGATACCGGAGGCCGGGGTGTTCCACAACTTCGTCTTCGTCTCTATTGATAAGAGATACCCCGGGCAGGCGTACAAAGTGATGGACAGCCTCTGGGGACTCGGCCAGATGTCGGCCACGAAGGTGATTGCAGTGTTCGACTGCGACGTCAACGTTCATGACCTCCGGGAAGTGCTGTTCCACCTGGGGAACAATATAGACCCCCTCAGGGATGTGGTCCTGAAAAAAGGGCCTGTGGATATTCTTGATCATGCCTCCCTGGAGGAAGGGTTTGGTGGTAAAATGGGAATAGACGCAACGAAAAAGCTGAAAGAAGAAGGACTCGCGAGACCATGGCCCAAGCGCGCAGTAATGGACGAGGAGACTGTGAAAAGGATTGATGGGATATGGAGTCTGTTAGGGCTGTAGGCGGAAAAATAACAGGAATTATAGAGCTTATTAAATTCGAACATAGCATCTTCGCCTTGCCCTTCGCGATGATGACGCTTTTCATGGTCTACGGCGGCACGCCGGAGCTGACGAAGACATGCTGGATCGTTGTGGCAATGGTATCGGCCAGGAGTGCAAGCATGTGCTTCAACAGGATCGTCGATTACACCTATGACCTTAAAAACCCCAGGACCAGCGAAAGACCACTCCAGTCCGGTAAAGTGAGCGGTATAGAGGCGTGGATTTTCACGGTGGTCATGTCGGTGATCTTTTTAGCGTCTGCGTGGATGCTTAACGGGCTGGCCTTCGGTCTGGCCTTTGCGGTGCTTCCCGTCCTCTTGGGATATTCATTCCTGAAAAGATTTACGGTATTTTCTCATCTTATACTGGGCGTCAGCCTGGGCCTTAGTCCCATGGGGGTGTGGGTGGCGGTAACGGAGACAGTATCGTTGGTGAGCGTTCTCCTGTGCCTGGGGGTGACGTTCTGGGTGGCGGGCTTCGATGTTTTTTATGCCCTGCAGGATGTGGAATTTGATAAAAAGGAAGGGTTATCGTCGATTCCGGCAAGGTTCGGGGTGGAGAAGTCGCTTAGCATAGCGGTTGTGTTCCATATACTTACGATGGGGATGTTCGTCGCGGCAGGTGCGCTGGGAGGAATGGGAGCCGTTTATTATTTGGGGCTGGCGGTAATAGCGGCGTTTCTGGCGTACGAACACAGGACGGTGAGGGCGCGCGGTCTTGAAAAGATAAATATGGCGTTTTTCACGGTGAACGGTATAGTGAGTATCCTTTTCTTTATGTTCTCGGCGTTAGATATTTATGTGAGGAAATGAAGGCGTTACGGCAAAAAATGTTTCCGCAAACCTTTTGAACCCATTCAAAGCAGTTCAGACCCAATTCCGAGAATCGCTTTTGCTTCCGAAAAGAAATATAATCCACTTTCGTTCCTGTGATGATGCGAAAGCATTTGCCCACAAGTGCAATGTGCAGTGGGACTTCCGCGCTTCGGTCATGTGTGAAGCCCAGAACAAAGCCGCCGACACGGTGTGCGCACAGGCAAGCCGGGAATGCGGCGGAACATCAGAAAGGGTTGCCACTCCTGCTCAGAATAATAACCATTAGGAAGCAAGGCGAAGAAATAACGGTCCTGTGTAAGGAATCGGCGATCTCCCAAGATGAACCGTGATGCGGTTGTCTTTCCCCTACCTCACATTGAGGTACGCCCCATCCCACAGGGAACCGGAAAGCCCCATCTCATTGCCCCACTCATCATAAACCTTCTTCCCTTTTTCAACGTCCTTGAGAAGTCTTGTCTGAATAAGGGCATGTTTCACCTTCATTCCGTCGAGCAACCTTATTTCCTGACCAGCCACGCATACTACCATTACGGCAACTCTTTTATGCGCCCTTCTACAGACGGCGCGACTTTCTTTCCTGATTTTGTTAAATTTTTGATGTACTCGACGACCATGTCCCTCAAGTATGTTCCCGCATCATTATAAACGAGATTCTCACCTTTCATGGAGCCTCCTACATCGGAAAAATCCTTGGATGATTTTACCGCCTCGCTGAAAGATACATATCCATCGCCTCCTGCGGCCAGGAAGTCCTGGGTGGCCACTGTATACGCCTTGTCCGGCTCCAACGGATTCCCAGCGATCATCACATCTCTTACCCGCTTGCCTTTCAGCGCACTGCGAGAATAGGTGAACGAAAACCCAGAGATCTGAGGGAATGCCCCCTTTTTGTTCTCCACGCCGGCCACTCCATGCTCCACTGCGTCTCTTATCTGTCTTCCCGTCATCTTGACGGCGACTATATAGTTGTCGAAGGGAAGGGTAGAGTAGATGTTTCCCACCTCAATTTTTCCTTTACTGATACTTGTTCTTATGCTCCCCCCATTGATCAGGGCCGCATCAGCTCCCGTCTTTTGCCGTATGACGTCTGTCGCCAGATTGCCCAGATTGGTCTCCCCGAGCCGTACGTTCTTTCCGTCAAGATCGACGTCCGCTTCCCCGATTTTCTCCCCCAGCACGGTGTCTATTTTCTTCCTGTATTTGTCGACAATTGCGGCGACGGGAGCCGACTTCTTCATTGTCCCGGGCACTATCTCTTCAAGTCGGCTCTTGACCTGCACAATTTCTCCATCCCTCAGTGTCAGGTCAACCACGCCTAGCGACAGCCCATGTTCCCATGCCTGCACTATGGCTGTCTTTCCCACAGGCATGTAAGTGGCGAGTTTTGTGTGGGTATGGCCGCCCACGATGACATCGATGCCTTCGATACTTTTAGCGAGACGTATATCCTCGTTTAAACCGATATGGGAAAGGACGACTATAATATCGACTTCCTTTCTCAATTCTCCTACGTATTTTTGCACCGTATCGACAAGGGGGAGTATTTGCAGGCCAACCATATTCTTCGGATGGGTAGCCACAGGCGTGTCCTCTGTCACCACGCCGATCACGGCTATTTTTATCCCGTCAACTTCCTTTATCACATAAGGCTCAAGCCCAGCCATGCCTTTTACGTTTGCCCCAAGGATAGGAAATATGGCTTGGGAAATTCTATCCTTAAGAACGGACTGACCGAAGTCGAACTCGTGATTCCCTACTGTCATGGCATCGAAGCGCATTTTGTTCATCACGTCGATCACCGACTTGCCATGGAAGATGTTCGCCCAGTTATTACCCTGAATCATGTCTCCCGCAGCAAGGAATACAGTCGGCTTTTCGTTTCTCAAAACGTCGGCTTTCCATGCAAGATATGAGATACCTCCGAGCATTTTATCAGAGCCCAGGGGCTTGTACCCAATTGCATAGCCATGGAAGTCGTTGACGTGGAGTATCCTTATCTCTTTCGTCTCCATAGGCTCGCAACGGACGTGAGAGATGGAAAAGAGGAGAACTGCTATACCGACTAACAGCAGACATAAAATCTTTTTCGCCTTCCTCACGATCTGACCTCCATGATCCGGCGCAAGGCACGCATAAAAAACGCATTGGATTTGTGCCGTTTCACCGGAACCCTCAAGTATGCGGTACCGTGTGGGCCAATGAAACCATCCGCAAGTATATTACGTTTCCTGAAGGAATGGAGGATGGACTCCAAATCATCACGCAGCGCAAGGAGAACGAAATTACAGGGTGTATCAATGAGACGGATGTCCCTGATGTCGCCAAGTTTTTCCCGTAGGTATCTTTTTTCCTCTTCGATAAATTTCAAGGTCCTTGCTCTGAATCCCTTGTCCTTGAGCGAGACGATAGCCCCCTGAGGCGCAAGTCCGTTCACCAGGGACGAGGGCACGGTTATATTCAACTCATCGACAAGCCGCAAGGAGCCGACACCGTATCCGAGGCGAAGACCGGCAAGGGCGTGATAGAGAGAAAACGTGCGGAGGATAATCGTAGACCGGGACGTGACCGCACGCCTGAGCGGGGAGGCGACCGGCGTATAATCCCTGTAGGCTTCGTCTACTACGAGAACTTTTCCGAGCCGGTCAGACTCCTCTATAAGAAGGTCAAGCTTCTCATCGGGAATTATCGCACCCGTCACATCATGGGGATGGGGAAGGATCATCATGTCCACATCACCCATTAATTCGCACAGTTTTTCCGCATCTGCAGTAAAGCCATCTCCTTCGTCCATGATGGGAATCGGTCTGATCTCCGTCTTATGCAGGCGCAAACTATTTTCCAGCCTTGTAGAGCAAGGAGAGAGTACGCCGACAACCCCTGGTTTTACAATCTGCAGCAACAGAGCGAGAAGGTGTGTCGATCCGGCGCCGAAAACAAGCCGGTTCTCCGCCACACCTTCGAGTTTGCTGAGATATGCCTTCAGATACCTCATGCTCTCGTCAGGAAAGATATCGAGACTCCTGGCTTTCTTCCGAACTACATATCTGACTTTATTTGAAGGTCCAAGCGGGTTGACCCCTGTGGTGAAATCCTCGACACGGCGAAGAGACATCTTTCCAATATAGGCATGATCATGGATATCCACTCGTCTAGACCCCCAAGTAGGCTTCAATTACATTTTTATCGCACTTTATATCGGCGGAAATCCCCTCCATTGCTATCCTCCCGTTTTCGAGGACATATGTTCTTCGGGAATGTTCAAGGGCTATATGGGCATTCTGTTCTACTAGTATTATAGAAATACCCTTCTCCGAATTGATGAAACGTATGAGAGAGAAAATCTCCCTCGTGATGATGGGCGAGAGTCCCATGGAAGGTTCGTCGAGGAGTAGCAGTCTGGGATTGCCCATTAAAGCGCGGCCCATGGCAAGCATCTGTTGTTCTCCCCCAGACAGTGTACCCGCGTGCTGCTTGAGCCTCTCCTTCAGGCGCGGAAAAGTGGAGAGGGCAAGTTCGAAGATCTCCCGTTTCAACGCCCCGGTACGGAGTGTATAACCCCCCAGTTCAAGGTTTTCTCTTACGGTTAGATCTGGAAAGATCCTTCGGCCTTCAGGTACCATGGTGATGCCAAGCTTCACGATTCTGTCTGGCCTCATCCCCTGAATCGGCGCGCCTTCCACCTCTATTACCCCTGATACAGGCTTTACTAAGCCTGTCAGGGTCTTGAGCAAGGTAGATTTACCAGCCCCATTTGCTCCTATTACCGAGATGATTTCGCCAGCATCTATATGAATACCGATGTCGTCAAGGGCATTTATGGTACCGTAATTTACCCTGAGGTTCCTGGTCTCCATCAACATGTGGAATCCTCGCCAAGATACGCCTCTATTACTTTCTTATCCTTTCTCACCTCTTCAGGGAGACCTTCCATGATCTTTTCACCGAAATCCATCACCACGACACGGTCCGAGAGGCTCATTACCAAACCCATCTGGTGTTCAATTATGAGCAATGTCAGAGAGAACTTCTTTTTCACATCTCTCAAAGTCTCCACGAGGTCCATGACTTCTCTCGGATTCATTCCCGCCCCAGGCTCGTCAATAAGAAGGAGCCGCGGCTCAATGGAGAGGGCCCTGGCAAGTTCCAGCCGTCTTTGTTCGCCATAGGGAAGGTTTTTCGCCAGATAATCTTCCTTGCCCGAGAGCTTAAAAAAGTCGATCAGTGACCTTGCCTTTGCCTCAGCTTTTCCTTCTGCATCATAGTAGCGGTTGGTTCTGAAAATCGTTGAATAAATGCTGTAGCCTTTTTTCCTCAGCACCCCCGACAGCAGATTTTCAAAAACCGTCAGATTACCGAAAAGCCTCATGTTTTGGAATGTCCTCCCCAGACCCATCCGGGGCAGCTTATAGGGCGGCACTCCCAGGATCTCTTTTCCGAAGAGCTTAATTGACCCGCCGTCAGCCTTGTAGAATCCCGTTATAAGATTAAAAACCGTTGTCTTGCCCGCCCCGTTGGGGCCAATTATGCTGACGGTCTCACCTTCTTCAATGCGAAAGGAGATGTTGTCGACCGCCTGCACCCCGCCGAAACTCTTCCCGAGACCCACTACTTCCAGCGCGTTCATGACCCGAGCTGCCTTGATCTCTTGGTGATAAGTCCATAAGGCTTCCACATCATCAGAAGGATGAGCATGAGCGGAATAAATACCCAGCGCAAATCAAGCATTTCAACGGGCAGGAGTATTCTCAGACCCTCTATGACCCCCACCCATATAAGCCCCGCACATATGGTACCCGTGATACTCCCCATTCCTCCTATTATCACGATGATCAGAAAGTCGATGGATTTCAGGATATCAAAACTTGATGGATGAAGAAAGGTGTAGAGATGGGCGTAGAGTGCCCCTCCTATGCCGGCAAGAAAACATCCGTAGGAGAACGCCATAAGCTTCATCCTTGTGGTGTCCACCCCGATGGAAACGGAAGCAAGCTCGTCTTCTTTGATGCATCGCCAAAAAAGACCATACCTGGAAAAAATGATATTTCTCGTAACGAGTATGATAAAGACCGTAACGGAGATGGTAACTTCAAGATTGGTAATTCGCGGTATACCAACAAAGCCCCTTGATCCGCCAAGGATCTCTGCGAACCTGTCGGAATTGTCGAGCACCACCTTAAACATGGTACCAAGACCGAGAGTCGCTATGGCGAGAAAATCGTCACGAAGTTTGAGTATGGGTATACCGATCACATATCCCGCGAGACCCGTCATCATCCCGCTCAAGACCATGGCGGGAAGAAAACCCAGAACACCCTCTATCTCAAAAACCTTCGTGAGGTACGCCGATAAGTAGGCGCCCATACCGTAGAAAGCGGCATGGCCGAGGGAAAACTGTCCAGTGTAGCCATATATCACGTTGAGGCCCAGGGACGCAACGATCATTATGAACGCAAAAAGAGTGATCTGCTCTATGTACTGAGAGACGGCGCCAAGGGTAAACAAGGCCTTGAGTACGACGTAAACGGCAAGCCCCAGAAACAAGACCTTTCTCGACTCAATGAAAAACTTCATACTTTCTCGGTCCTCTTACCGAATATGCCGCTCGGTTTCAAGAGAAGGACAAGAAAGAGGACAATAAAGATAACGCCATCCCTGAACGTGGAAGAAAGGAATGCAGAGACGAACACCTCGGACATACCTATTATGAGTCCACCGAGCACCGCCCCGTGTATTATCCCGATACCTCCGAGCACAGCGGCGACAAAGGATTTTATGCCCGGCATGACACCCATGAAAACATTGATCTGCGGGTAGGCTATGCCGTACAGTATACCGCCTAGGCCTGCTAAGGCCGCTCCTACAATGAACGTCATGGATATGGTCCGGTCTATATCGATACCCATGAGGGACGCCGCTTCCTGATCATAAGATACTGCTCTCATGGCCCTCCCCTGCTTTGTTCTATACACGAGAACATAGAGGAGCCCGAGCGAGACACCCGTAATCGTAAAAATGAGAATCTGGACATTGGTTACGCTGAGTATGGAGAAATTGTAGCTTACGACTTCGAAAGGTCTGGGGAAACCGATGTAATTAGGCGTAAATATCATCTTGAGACTCAGGAAGTACTCCAGAAATAAAGAGACGCCGACAGCTGTGATGAGGAGAGATATCTTTGGCGCTCCCCTCAGAGGCTTGTATGCCACCTTCTCTATTATGTATCCTGCGCAACCCGTGAGGGCCATTGTGATAATGAACACGAAATAGATCGGAATGGTAAACTTGGTGATGAGGTAATAGCCTGTGAAAGCGCCAAGCATGAAGATGTCACCGTGAGCGAAGTTGATGAGGCGGAGCACTCCGTAGACCATCGTGTAACCCAGTGCTATAAGAGCATAGACCGCACCGAGTTGAAGGCCATTGATACACTGCTCAAGAATATAACCTAATACTTCCATGGTTCACATCCGGGTCGGTCCGCTACAAACAATATACGCTCAATCTCAGGGCTCTATGGTGGTTACGTACTGCGACTTTTCATTTCCCACCTTCAGAATGACGACCGACTTCACCACGTCGCCGCTCTTGTCGAAACTGATATTGCCAGTAACGCCTTTGTAGTTCTTTAAGCCCGCGAGTCCTTTCACTATTTCCTCAGGGTTGGGGCTTTTTGCTGCGTCTAAGGTCTTGAAGAGAATTCCTGTGGCATCGTATGCAAGGGCGCCGAGCGCATCTGGCACCATACCGTGCTTTTCCTTATATTTCTTAATGAAAGCCTGGGTCACCGAGTCTTTCCTATCGGCTGAATAATGGTTTGTGTAATAACTCCCGATTATGGAGTTTCCCGCGATTTTCGCCAACTCAGGCGAATCCCATCCGTCACCGCCCAGAAGGGTCCCCTTGAGACCTTTTTCCCTGATCTGTTTTGAAATCAACCCTACTTTATTGTAGTAATCGGGCAGGTAGATCACCTCCGGCTTCTTCATCGCCAGTTTGGTTATGAGGGCGGAGAAATCGACATCGTCTTTCTGATAGGACTCATAGGCGGTGACCGTACCGCCACCTTTTATAAAAGTGGACCTGAAAAATTCGGCAAGGCCCTTGGAATAATCATTGCTCACATCGTAAAGCACTGCGGCGGACCTGGCTTTCAGATCCTTGAGTGCAAAATTCGCTGCTATCGAACCCTGGAAATTATCGGTATAGCAGGTCCTGAAAACAAAAGGCTTCCTCTTGCCGTCGCTTATTGTTACCTTGAGATTTGTCGCCGTACCGGTGATCATGGGGATCTTATATTTGTTCGCCGTCTCACTTACAGGTATGGCAACTTTCGACGTAAGGGGCCCTATGATTGCGACTACCTTATCCTGGGTGATTAGTTTAAGCGCCGCATTGGTACCTTCAGTTGGATCATTCCTGTCGTCGGCTATAACGGGGACGATGGTATACCTGCCGTTTTTCGAATATTGTTCAAGGGCCATAAGAAAACAGTTCTTGGTCGATTCGCCGTAGGTCTTCACGTCGCCCATGAGAGGCGTGATCACGCCTACCTTGACCGTTTCCTTGGCAAAACTGACTGGAGGCGCCGAAAAAAGAGCGCTGATTAATAGTAATGCCACAATCAATGCCTTTTTCATGGTCCCGGTCCTCCTAGAATATGGTCTTCGTATATAAATAGAAACACAGTCCGGTACTTGAAAGCAACGATTTTTGTGAATTCCGGAGCCGGCATTTAGAGCCGGAACTGTATGTAGGATATTAGAGAGAAGGACCGCAGTGAACTTCTGATCGCCTGCTGTCCCTATCGGTTGCCTGAATGCCCGAAAACCGGGAATCTGCGATTGTTTAGACAGATGAAATGTTGTATAGTACAAATAGCGATGAAAAGAATAGTCGTCGGAACCGCCGGCCATATTGATCATGGAAAGACCGCACTTATCAGGGCCCTCACAGGTATTGACTGCGACAGGTTAAAAGAAGAAAAAGAAAGAGGCATTACGACAGAACTTGGTTTTGCCCACTATAGGTCAGGTGAAGACCTTGTCATCGGCATAGTCGATGTACCCGGACATGAAAAATTCGTTCGCCACATGGTGGCTGGAGCGTGGGGAATAGACATGGTCCTCCTTGTTGTGGCGGCGGACGAGGGTGTAATGCCCCAGACAAGAGAGCACGTTCAGATATGTGAGCTGCTCGGGTTGAAAAGGGGCATCGTCGCTATTACCAAGACGGACCTTGCCGACGACGACATGGTCGAGCTTGTCAGAGAGGATACCGTTGATTTTCTGAAGGGAGGGCCGCTCGAAGGGTCGCCCATTATAGCCGTCTCCGCAGTCACTGGGCAGAATATTGATGTATTGAAACAATCCATTCGCTCCATAGCGATGGAATTACAGGAAAGGTCCGCAGAAGGCATCTTCAGGCTCCCTGTCGACAGAGTATTCACCATCAGGGGCTTGGGGACCATCATTACGGGGACATGTATCTCCGGCTCCATAAGAGTCGGCGAGGAAGTCGAGATGTACCCCCTCCGCCGGCGGGTAAAAGTAAGGAGTATCCAGACCTATCACGAAGACGCTTCAGAAGCCAGTGCTGGCGAGCGCGTGGCTCTTAACCTGCAGGGCGTTGAAAAGCAGGAAGTGGGGCGGGGAATAATTATCGGAAGGCCCGACACGCTTGTTCTTTCCACCAGGGTTGACGCTACCCTGAAGTATCTGAAACTACCCCTTAAGCCGATCAAGAATGACGCAATTCTGAGATTCCATATCGCCACCACACTGACAGAAACAAGACTTGTGCTTCTCGACAAGGACAAGATAGAACCAGGGGAGGAGGCTTTCACCCAGTTCGTGTTTCCGCAACCCATCGTGACCCTGCCCGGAGATAGGTACGTCCTGAGAGGTCCGTACCTGATACAGACCATTGGTGGAGGCGCGGTTCTTGACATGATGCCCGGAAAGCATAAGCGAAAGGCTGCAGACTTAGGTCCTACCTGCAATCTCCTCACCGGAGACGATATAATCGGCAAGGCTGAATTCTTTATAAGGAAAGGGGGGCATGGCGGGATTGCCGGAAGTATGCTTGCCATATTCCTCGGTCTCGACCAGGATTCGGCGGAGCCCATCACGGCAAAACTGGAAGAACTGAAGAAGATAAGGTCCATCGGCAGGTTGATCGTTCACAAGGATAACTTTTCCGCATATAAGGAGACGCTAAGGAAACTTGTCCGTGAATTCCATGAAAAGAACCCGGTTAAGATCGGGATTTCAAAAGAAGAGCTTCGATCGCGCCTTCCAAAGGTTACACCGCAGGTGTTTCAATCAGCCCTTGACGAGTGCATCCTTGAGGGCGGTATCGAGACTGACAGAGATAAAGTGAAAGAGTCTGGTGCACTCTCAGTCGTAGACAGGGAGCGGGAGGGCTTGGAAACGGAAATCCTTCAAAGACTGAAAGGTTACGGCCTCACCCCTCCAGGGATAAAAGATTTTGCCGCAGAATTGAAAAAGCCGGAAAAGAATCTCAGGGACATACTTGGGAGACTCGCGTTCGAGAGGAAAATCACGAAAATAAAAGGAGAAATGTATTTCCACATCGATGCCATGGAGATGCTGAAAGAACGTATTACCGATTTCCTTCGTGCACAAAAGGAGATGACCCCATCCGACTTCAAGTCCATGTTTGACCTGTCAAGAAAATATATGATCCCAATTCTCGAACACCTCGACGAAATAAAACTGACCATCAGGGTGGGAGATAAACGGGTACTGAGGGGGTAAGATGCTCGGTATAATACCAGCGCCTCACCGTGTCCGGACCTTCCTGTCGGCCGTTCCTGGTGTTCAACCCCACATTGAGCGGTTTGGGTCACCTGCAAATCTTTCAGGCTCAAGTGTCCATATATTTGATGAAATCATAAGGAGATTTTCTTTATAAGCTTTTTAAACGATTGCCAGATTGTACGCCATGAGAAACGCATGGAGGTTTCTTAAGTTCTATGGCTGCCATAATGGTAACCAGTAGCTTCCTTGATACATCCGCTCTGCTTGGCCGTTAGTCCAAGGATGTTTTGCGGTCAAATGAAGCGACGGTTGGTAAACTGGATGCCGTTATCCGTCATCTTGGCTGTGGCTCTCATTGTATGCACACTTTGATGTTCTAAATAACTTCCGTTTGCACCTCGGCGAGAGAGAAAATATCTTCGGACAATCCAGGCCGTAGACAACGATGTAGAGGTTGATTCCTGCAGCGAATACAGACAAATCCTGTATGTCCTTCTTCAACCTGGCTTAGGATGACCTTTGGCCCCATAGGTGCATCATGGACAAAGCCTCTTTTTCACCATTTTTCAATAGTTTTTAGTTTTTGGGTTCACCGCCATAATGTGCTGCAATGTTTATCAGACTTTCTTGACTATTTTGTATTTCTCTACGCACTGCCGGAGTCGTCTTGGGGCGAGCATGGAGTACATGTCTCATGTGAGGTATAGCATACACCATTAATTTAAAGGGGCTATAAACAATATCGACATACTCGTCAATCATGGTTTACAATCCTTGTCTGGCACATAACCGATCTTAATTGCATCCATCCGGTTTCTGAAAACAATCCGGCTCTTTTCTGGTATCTTGGATACCAGTTTGCAAAACGGCCTGTGGAAGGCGTACGTCCTCTTGTTTCCCATATAGAAACTTTCCGTGTCTTTCTTTTTCTCCTGCCAAAGTCCTCTCTCTTCCTCCATTGCCTTTTTCTGAAGATTGAGCAATATATTCCCGTACTTTGTATTAGGCTGTTTTATGACTGCCCGGGCATACCCGTTCTTGACAAGTTCTCCGTTCACGAAGGTATTCTTGACGAACACATACGCAAGAATCCTGCCGGAATGATCTTTCTTTTCCACATCGTATTCCAAGCGAATCTTTTTGAGAAGCACCAGCTTCTTGTTGTATCGCATAGCCTCCTTTGCAAAAAACTCGCTCCCTCCTTCCTTCAAGAAGAGCTTGGGAGCGTCAGACCCGATGTACCTTACCACTTCGCCGGTATCCAACTGAATCGTGTCACCGTCCAACACCTTACTGACCACATAATTTTTGCCTTGAGAGTCACCAATCCAACAAAGAGAAAAAAGGCAAACAAGGAACAGGGCTGCTGTAATCCGTCTCATAAGGAAAGAGTTTACAATATTTTACCCTCGGAATAAATACTTACTCATCTTCATTTCTCTATCTTTTCTTTATGAGGCCTGAGAATGCTCCAAGCCGGTTGTACAGTATCTGCCATCCAATTTTTATACGGAAGGTCATTTATATCCTTTCCGGCGCATGAAGCGGGGGGGGTTCTGCCTATGTCGCGTTCCCGGAGTTTCTCTGGTACACACAAAAAGGGCCGCCCCCGTACGGGAGCGGCCCTGACAGACCACTTAAGAAAGCTCTTTCTTACTTGCCGACCTTCAAAATTAGGGAGGCGCCGGTATCGCCAGCAGCGCAACCGGTGAAAAGGCAGTATCCGCCGCCCAGCAACACGGTTTCTTCGATCATCTCGGCAATAATTCTGCCGGCTGTGGGAGCCTGAGGATGACCGTAGATCAGGGAGCTTCCATAGTTGTTCATCATATTGACATCAATATTGAACTTCTTTGCAAAGTTGAGGTCGTTCGTCGAGAACGGGTTGTGGCTCTTTATGGTCTTCATATCCGTGATCTTCAAACCCGCATTGGCGAGAGCCATCTCGGAAGCAGGTACGGGAGCCGCAGCCATAAAGCCAGGATTGACCCTTGAAAAACCGTAAGATATGATCTGGATTTCGATGCTCGGATCGGCGCTCAGTTGTTTCGCTTTTTCTTTTGTAGCGATTATGAATCCGCAGTTGCCGTCTGCAGGGAATGTCTGTGCCGCAAAGCTATGTACTCCTCCCTTTTCCGCAGGACCCAGTTTGGCCAGACCTTCGGCTGTCGTCGGTGTTGCGCCTTCATCCAACTCCACGAGACGGGTTTTCTTCTTGGAGAGCTTTACTTCCGCAGGGAACATATATTTCTTCTGGAACTCGCGGTCGTTGGCCAACGCCATCTGATACTGCTCGTAGCGTCTCAAAACGACGGCATCACATTGTTCTTTCGTAAACCCTTCCAGCTTGGCCACGCCCTCAGCGGTCTCTACCATCTTTAGGGGCGGTACGACATTGGGATCGGAATTGAAATTATCCATCAGCCAGTTCTCGTGGATTACTTCTCCACCGGGGCCCATGGGGTTCGGCCATACAGTATGAGCGCCGTTCGAAGTGCGGTCGGCCATAAGACCGAAGCCTACCTCATACGCGCCCTGCTCAATGGACAGAGCGGCGAGGTTGAGAATCGTCGTAGAGGTGCTGCACGCCTGGTTAATCATGAGGCCGGGCAGGTTCTTCTTGTTGTCCGTCAGTATGCCTGCTGCCCAGTTATGGCTGTAGAAGAGGTGGAGCTGATGAATGGTGATGCCGAAATACAGGTAATCAAGAACCGCTGGATCTATTTTCTTTTTCTCCAGAAACCATCTTCTTGCTGTCTTTCCGCCCAATTCGATCGCGTTCTCATTCTGCATGCTCCCCTGCCAGCGGGTAAAGGGGGTAGAGTAATATCCACCATAAGGGATATAGGCTTTTGAAAAAGTGTTCATATTATAACCTCCTCGTAAATTTTGTTTTATTCGGATCTTGATGCATGTTTCGAAGATCCATTAATTATCTTTCTTTGCACCGTCCAGCCTCGAAACTGCCGTCCCGTACCTCTCTCCAACCAGGGACTCTCAGACAGGTGGTGTATTTAGCTACTTACCCTTGTAAACAGGCTTTCTTTTCTCGGCAAAAGCGTTCACTCCTTCCCGGCCGTCCTCGGAAGTAAACGCGATAGAAAAGCAATCCATCTCCATAGTCAATCCTGATCCGAGATCCATATTGAGTCCGCTGTCAATACATTTTTTTATGAGCCCAAGGCTGACTTTCGGTTTTGCCGCCAGTTTCTTGCCTAAGGCTTTCGCTTCATCCATCAGCTTGTCTTTCGGAACCACTTTGCTTACGAGACCGAAACGATAGGCCTCCTCCGCGTTTATGTTGTCGCCCGTGAGCAGCATATCCTTTGCGCGGGCCACCCCGATGAGTCTGGGAAGCCTTTGTGTGGCTCCTGACCCAGGCATTATTCCAAGATTGATCTCCGGTAAACCAAAGATAGCGTCATCGGAGGCAATCCTGAAATCACAACAGATTGCCACTTCACAACCACCGCCTAAGGCAAGGCCGAAAACGGCAGCTATTGTCGGTTTCTCAATACTCGTCAGCTTATCAAACGTTTTTCTTGGGCCTGTCCAGAGAAAATCAAGGGTCTCCACCGCTGACTTCCCCATGACGTCTTTTACATCAAGTCCTGCGGCAAAAGCCTTGTCGCCATTGCCCGTTATGATGATCGCCCCCACTCCTGCATCATTATCAAGTTCACAGACCGCATCATAGAGCTCTAGGTAAGACTTGACGCTCAGGGGATTTACAGGCGGTCTGTTTAATTTGATGATCGCAAGATTGTCTTCTTTTTCAACTATCAGCGTCTCATAGCCCATCTTGTGTTCCTCCCTCAATCACTCTTATTTTATTTCTTCGAGTAATCGTACCATCCTTTACCGGTTTTTCTTCCGAGCAGACCGGCCCTTACTTGGTTCTTGATGGCAAGAGGGGCATCCCATTTATTCTCTTTCGGAAGCTCTTTATAGAAATAATCCAAGACATGGAGATTGATGTCAATGCCGGTTAGGTCCATAAGCTCAAACGGGCCCATCGGGTAGTTGAGGCCGAGTTTCGCTGCCTTATCGATATCTTCTTTGGTGGCAATGCCCTGCTCAAACAGTTTGATTGCTTCTACCGCGTTTGCCATCATGAGTCTATTGGCGAGAAAACCCGGAACATCCACTTTAACTTCAACGGGTTCTTTGCCGACTTTCTTCGAAAGCGCGATTGTCGTGGCTGTTGTTTCGTCGCTCGTTCTTACACCCCTGATAACCTCCACAAGTTTCATGAGAGGAACCGGGTTAAAAAAGTGCATACCTACGATTTTGTCGGGTCTCTTCGTGGCGGCTGCGATCTCGGTGATCGACATGGAAGAGGTGTTAGAAGAAAGAATGACCTCTGGTTTCACTATCTCGTCAAGTTCTGCAAATACTTTCTTTTTGACATCCATGACTTCAATAATAACTTCAATGATGAAATCCGCATCCTTCATGTCACCAATATTTGTAGTGCCCTTGATCTTGCCCATGACGGCGGCTTTCTGCTCGGCGGTCATTTTCCCTTTTTCGACTGTCTTTGAAAGAAACTTGTCGATATTCTTGATGCCGCCCTCTACAAACCTGTCCTCAATGTCTCTCATTATGACATTGAAGCCGGCCTGAGCGGCAACCTGGGCGATTCCATTCCCCATAACGCCTGCGCCTAACACTCCAATAGTTTTAATCTCCATGCAGTCCTCCCGGTTTGATTTATTTTGTGTTAATTAAAAAATTCACATAACGCATCAAAAAGAAACTATGAGCTTTTATTTTATACACCAAGCCTTCTGGAATAATCAAGTACATTCAGGAGAAAAATTAATGCTCAGCCTCGGCTCTACCTCCCTTGCCGGGCCTTTCCAAACGAAGATCTTGACCGCTTCACCTGCGTAGAAGTTCGCCGATTCTGCAGCATAGCATTCCGCCAAGGGCATGACTCCGCTCAATACAAAATTACGGACCGATAAACTCATAACGCCGGTCATGTCCAGACCGCCGCCGTTTTGGCCCTCCGTCCCTACGTCGGTAAGGCTTTCTGGCACGACCGCCGCCGTTCGTACGGTATGAAACGGGGTCCAATTTCCCTGACCGACGCGACGAAAACCTTCCCGAAGAGACAGAAATTACTTGACACGGAAAAATCGCTTTGATAAGATTCTTTGTTAATAGTTTCACATTCTTAATTAAACTTGGAGGAATATTATGGATTTTAAATGGTCCGACGAATTGGAATCAATGCGCAAAATGGCATATGATTTTGCAGTAAAGAATATTAAGCCAACTGTGGAAGAGGACGAAAAAGAGCACAAATATCGTCCTGAAATGTTGAAAAAGATGGGCAGCCAGGGTATGTTCGCGTGCATCGCCCCCGAGCAGTACGGCGGACTTGGACTTGAAGAAGGGAACATGGCAGCTACTCTGATGGCTTCCGAATTCGCAAGAGTAAGTCCGTCATGGGGACTTCCTTTCAATCTTCAGATGAATGGACCCCAGAACGTCCTTCTCCAGTTTGGAAGCGAAGAGCTGAAGGAAAGATATCTTCCTGGATTGATCTCCGGTGAGGTTGGCGGTTGCTTCGGTATTACCGAGCCTAACTCCGGCTCCGATGTCGCCAGCATGAAGACCACGGCAACGGAAGTTGATGACGGGTATATCCTGAACGGCTCCAAGACGTGGATTTCAGGTGTTCCTTATTGCGGTTGTGGCGTGATCTATGCGATGACTGACAAGGCTGCAAAGCACAAAGGCATGTCCGCTTTCTTTATTGATTTCAATACCCCCGGTGTTGTCCAGAGAGCTATTACCACGAAACTTGGGCTTCATTGCGCACCTACAGGTGAAATCTTTTTCGAGGAAGCGAAGATTCCCAAGAGCGCTCTCGTAGGCAAACTCGGACAAGGCTTTAACATCTGTATGACTATGCTCAATTTTACGAGATTGAGTTCTGCTGCAAGGGCTGTAGGCGTGGCACAGGCCTGTATTGATGAAGCCTGCAAGTATGCAAACGAAAGAGAGCAGTTCGGCCAGCCTATCGGACAGTTCCAGATGATCCAGGAGCAGATCGGTAGGATGTCAGTGGAACACGACGCTGCAAAATTGCTTGTTTACAGAGCTGCATGGCAGAAAGATCAGGGCATCAGCAACACCCTTGAGACATCCATGGCGAAATACTATGCTGCGGAATCGGCGAACTTCTGCGCAGGCGAAGCGGTCAAGATATTCGGCTCCTATGGATTCTCTTCAGAGTACCCGGTAGAGAGATACTTGAGAGACGCGAAGTCTTACCAGATTGTTGAAGGTACATCGAATGTTCAGAAGATGATCATCGCCCAGTTCGCACTGGGTTACAGAAAGGCATAAAACGCAAACAATTCTAAGGAGGTTCATATGGCAGCAGACGTAACAGTCCCAATGGTTGGAAAGATAATGAATGTTCTTGTGAAAGTCGGTGACAAAGTCCAGGAAGACGATCCCGTAGCAACCCTCGAGGCAATGAAGATGGAGATGCCTATTGTGGCGCCTGCAGCAGGAACAGTAAAAGAGATATTGGTTTCGGCAGGTCAGGAAGTCGAGGCTGACACGGTAATTATTACCTTAGCTTAGAGGTAGGTAGGGTAGTATAAGGAATTGCAACATGCTAGTCGCAGGCATTGATATAGGCTCCATTACAACGGAGGCGCTCCTCTTTGATCGGGAGAAAGGTATCGTTGGATACAACATACTTCAGACCGGAGCAGATTCTAAAAAAACGGCTGAGAGTGCCCTCCAGGGAGTCCTTACTGAACCTGGCAAGACCATGTCCGAGTTGTCTTATATTGTGTCAACGGGATGTGGAAGGAAACGGGCGATTTTTGCCCAACAGGCGGTAACCGAAATCACGTGCATTGCGAAAGGCGTTAATTTTCTGTTCCCCGATGCGAAGACAATTATAGATATTGGCGGACAGGATACGAAAGTGATAAAGGTTGATCAAAGCGGCCGTGTGGTTGAGTTTGAAATGAATGACAAATGTGCCGCAGGCACAGGAAGATTTATTGAGGTCATGGCGAAGGCCCTCAATGTGGATTTGAACAAAGTTGGTCCGCTCTCGTTGAGCCACAGGAAGAAACTGACCATCAGCAGTATATGTACCGTTTTTGCAGAATCGGAAGTCATTTCCCTGGTGAGTGAAGGCGAGGAACTGGAGGATATTCTCTACGGAATCCATAAGGCTATCGCAGACAGAACAATGGGGTTGATCAACAGGGCAGGCGGCATCGAAAAAGAAGTTGTTATGGCAGGCGGTGTAGCCAAAAATTCCGGGGTGGCGAAGGCCCTTGAAAACGCACTTGGTGCACCCCTCAATATTTATGCGGAACCTCAGATAGTAGGTGCTCTGGGTGCGGCTGTTCTTGCCCTTGAAAAGATCGCCTGACGAATATTGGTCTCACAAAGGGCCGGGCTTGTTGTCCCGGCCCTTTTTTTATTGTCTTTAACGTCACCGATGTAAAATTTTCAGGGCGATTTTTTATTTTTTCTGACAACCGGCCTCAAGAGGTTCTCCGTACAATTTTGGTGCAATTACTCAGATTCATAACGGTTATATTCCGCTCCGCCTCAATCGTCAGCGATGGTAAGTCAATTATATCGCCCACTGAGACCTCCCTCTCTGACTGATATCAGGAAAAGAATCCTGGATAGTCTTCCCCATTCCTTTTATCTCGGCCTTACCAGTTAAAAGCGCGTAAATAGTACGGAGTCTCATCGGTGGAGTCCCGGAAGGGTTTCACGGGACTCATCTCTCAAGAAGAGGCGTGGCCTTTTACGGAGAAATTTTCGTAGAATAAGGAGGGTTCCCACAAAAACCTCAGTCTCTGGAAGCTTCTCTAAAAGAGGCCTGCCGCTAGCTATGGCGTTTAAAGATAAGGGAAATTATCAGCCTCGAAGAAAGAAGGCAATTCGGAACTTCTTATCCATAACGTCATGTGGGCTTTCGGGGGATATATAAGCGGCAAGAGACCCTACCCTTTAGAGGGGCGCATGACATGCCATATATAGACGAAATGAGAGAGAGTCTCCTTGCGGTCTGCTGTAAAAGGGATATTTGGAATAGGCGGTCAGGGAGAGGTGATGGAAGGAAAAAAGAGTAGGGGAGGGGAAAGTCTTGATAATTTGCGAAGTTGAGGTTATATTAAAAGAAATTAGCACCCATAAGGATGGACGCAGAACGGTCCGCTCGTATAGTTTTCTGGAGGAATGTTTATGAAAGTCGAAGTCACGAATATTGATCAGGTAAGGAAGAAAGTAGAGGTTATTCTTCCAGAAGAAATGGTAAAGGAATTGGAGAACGAGATCTATGACGAACTTAAAAAGCAGGCAAAGATAAGGGGCTTCAGACCGGGGAAGACCCCGAAATCAATCATTGCCGCTTATTACAAGGATTACGTCGATGAGGAGTTGAAGAAGAGGATGGTCCAAACGACCATGCCCGAGGCTCTTTCCACGGCGGCGATATCGCCGGTTACAGAACCTTTCGCGGATTTCATTGAGAGCGACGGGCAGCGGGGATACACTCTTGAATGCGAGGTGCAACCCGAGTTTGAGGTTCCCGAGTACAAGGGCATTGAGATTGAGGTCGCGAAGATTGCTGTGACCGATGAAGAGTTGAATGGACGGCTGGACGGCATCAGGAACATGCATGCGGAAATGCATATGAGAGAAGAGGATTCTGCGGCTGCAAAAGGAGACTTTCTCATTATAAAATATCAGGGATATGTGGACGGCAAACCGGAGAAGGACATCGCGACCGAGGGATATCCTCTTGAACTGGGGACCACCACTTTGCTTGCCGATTTTGAGACAGCGCTTATTGGAATGAAGGCTGGCGAGGAAAAAGACGTAACGATCGACTTCCCGGACGACTATCCAGACACCAGCATCGCATCGAAAACAGTAGTATTCCATGTTACGGTAAAGGAAATAAGAGAGAAGAGACTGCCTGATCTGAACGATGAGTTCGCAAAGGACCTTTCTTTCGACAGCATGGAAGCGATGAGAGTGGCCATCACGAAAGAGATGGAGAAGGAAAAGGAAGTCGGAGAAAACCGGAACGTTCACCAGCAAATCACCAGAGCGCTCGTCTCGCGTGTAGATATACCCGTACCAGAGAGATATCTTGAGAAGCGAACGACGGCCATGGTGGAAGAAGCAAAATCACGCTTCAGGGGCCAGGGGCAGACCAGTGCGGAAGAAGACAGGGCGCTCGACGAAAACTTGAGAAAGGAGTTCGGCCCGAGAACGGAGGAACGGATCAAAGCGGAGATGATATTCGTGAAGATCGCCGAAAAAGAGGAGATAACGGTAAGCGAGGACGAGGTTACCGAGAAGATAAAAAAATTTGCGGAGGACGCGAAGCGTCCATATTCCGAGGTCTATGATTTTTACAGGCAATACGATCTCATGGGAGGCCTGAGGCAGGGCATTATGGAAGAAAAGACCGTGGAACTGATTCGAAGCCACGCGGTGGTAAAGGAGAAGCAATGAACCTCGTGCCAATAGTAATCGAGAAAGACGGCAGAGGAGAGCGTGCTTACGATATTTACTCAAAACTGCTGAAAGAAAGGATAGTATTTCTTGGCTCAACCATTGATGACAACGTGGCCAACATCGTAATCGCTCAGATGCTCTTTCTTGAGTCCGAAGATCCCGCAAGAGAGATCTCGTTGTATATAAATAGTCCTGGCGGTTACATTACCAGTGGGTTGGCCATTTATGATACAATGCAATATATAAAGTCCCCCGTAATCACCATGTGCATAGGCCAGGCAGCAAGCATGGCGGCAGTGCTCCTAGGAGCTGGAGAAAAAGGAAAGCGCTACGCGTTGCCTCATTCAAAGATACTTATACACCAGCCTTTAGGGGGCGCCCAGGGGCAGGCGACGGACATAGGTATCCAGGCAAAAGAGATACTTCGGACGCGGGAAGAGTTAAACAGCATCCTTTCGCATCACACCGGACAGCCCAACGACAGGATCGTGCTTGATACCGAGAGAGATTTCTACATGACCGCCATCCAAGCAGTAGAATATGGTATTATAGATGAGATCGTGGAGAAAAGAAAATGACAATGATCAAGAAAAATAACGGGAGGACGGTGAAATTGCATTGTTCTTTTTGCGGTAAAAGTCAGGACGAAGTTAAGAAATTGATTGCGGGCCCGATGGTTTATATTTGCAACGAGTGTATTGAACTCTGCAACGAGATCATACAGGATGAGGCAAAAAAAGAAAGGTTTGATTACATCAAGACATCCATACCTAAGCCCCATGAGATCAGAAAACTCCTTGATGAGTACGTAATAGGTCAGGACTACGCGAAAAAGATTCTCGCCGTCGCCGTCTATAATCACTACAAGCGGATTGAGGCAAAGGGCAACTTCGACGACATTGATATCCAGAAAAGTAACATTCTCATGATCGGACCCACCGGTTCAGGAAAGACACTCTTAGCCCAGACTCTGGCGAAGGTACTCCATGTACCCTTCACCATAGCAGATGCGACGACCCTCACCGAGGCCGGATATGTGGGCGAGGATGTTGAGAATATAATCCTTTACCTTCTCCAGGCGGCGGATTACAACATCGAAAAAGCGGAGAGAGGTATCGTATATATTGATGAGATCGACAAGATCTCGAAAAAAACGGACAGTCCCTCAATTACGAGAGATGTATCGGGCGAAGGCGTCCAGCAGGCCCTTCTCAAAATAATAGAGGGAACAGTCGCCAATGTGCCACCGAAGGGTGGGAGAAAACACCCCCAACAGGACTACATCAAGGTGGATACCACGAACATTCTCTTCATATGCGGAGGGGCTTTCAACAGTATGGACTCCATCGTTGCAGGGCGTATTGGCAAGAAGGGGTTGGGTTTCGGGGCCGAGATTGAGGGCGGAAGGGACAAGAAGTATTTTGAGCTGATGAGAGAAATCCAGCCCGAAGACCTTTTGAAATACGGGCTTATCCCGGAGTTTATCGGAAGGTTGCCCATCATCGCGACCCTTGACGAACTGAGCGAAGACAACCTCGTGGAGATATTGAAGAGGCCGAAAAACGCAATCTCGAAGCAGTACAAGAAACTCTTTGAGCTGGAAAACGTGAAGCTCACCTTTACCGAAGGCGCCCTCCGGGGCATTGCCAGAGAAGCTACGAAAAAGAAGACAGGCGCCAGGGGTTTACGATCCATCTTGGAGAAAATCATGCTCGACATCATGTACGAGATCCCGACGCTCTCCAACGTGAAGGAGTGCGTGGTAAACGAGGATGTCGTTGTGAGTCATGAAAGGCCGATAATGATTTACGAAGAGGAAGCTGAGATTGCGTGAAACGTTGACATTTAGTTCAGAAGTTGTTATATATAATTACCGAACAATGGGCGGGTAGCTCAGCGGGAGAGCATCGGCCTTACAAGCCGGGGGTCACAGGTTCAAAACCTGTTCCGCCTACCATTTTACGGGGTCGTAGTTAAGCTTGGTTATAACGCCGGCCTGTCACGCCGGAGGCCGCGAGTTCAATTCTCGTCGACCCCGCCATTTATGACTTGAACACAGGGGGTTAGGAAATCCTAACCCCCTGATTCTTTAATTATTGTAGCCTCCCCGTGAAGGAGCGGGTAAGACCGTTTACCCCGCGAACAATAGCCTCATAGGCAGCGGACGGAGAATGAATGGATCCGATAATATTCATCAAGGAATAGATGATGGCGTGGCGCTCGTTTCGATAATAGTCACTACTTACAACAGAAAATCCTATCTCAAACAAGCGGTTCTTTCCACTCTCTCTCAGGACTATCCCGAAAAGGAAATAATCGTGGTCGACGATGGCTCGACGGACGATTCCGCTGAGGAGGTCCAGGGGTTGCCGGTTTCTTATCTGTATAAAGAGAACGGGGGGATAAGCAGTGCGCGGAATGCAGGCATAAAGGCATCAAAGGGGGACTTCCTCGCTTTTCTCGACGTGGATGATTTGTGGCTCAAGGGCAAACTTTCCGTACAGATGAAGTTAATGGATATGGAGGGATTCAAGGTCTCGTACACCGATGAGATCTGGATCAGAAACGGGAAAAGAGTCAACCAGAAGTTGAGGCACAGAAAATATACGGGATGGATATTTGAGCAGTGCCTGCCGCTCTGCATCATAAGCCCCTCCTCGGTGGTGATAAAGAGGGATGTTCTTGATTCCTCAGGTCTTTTCGACGAAAACCTGGCCGTATGCGAGGATTATGACCTCTGGCTCAGAATATCGTGCCGATATCCGGTCCTTTTCATTGAAAAACCGCTTATCGTGAAGACGGGTGGTCACGCGGATCAGCTTTCCAGAAAATACGAGGCAATGGATCGATTCAGAATCGAAAGTCTTGTCAAGTTATTGAAGTCCGAAACCCTTTCTCGCGGGATGCGCGGCTTGGCCCTTCGGGAACTGTGCAATAAATGCCGTATTTACGCAATGGGAGCGAAAAAAAGAGATAAACGCGAAGAGGTGGCACACTACCTTTCGCTCCCGGATCAATTCATGTGACGGGAGGCTTGGGCGTCAGTCTCCACTTCCCGGAGACTATAGGTCACCAGTTGCTTGGGGGCAACTGACGCCGGCGCCCGTCAAAGTCTCTGTGCCTCGCCTGGTTCCACTGTCGGACCTATTCAAATAGCAATCCTACCTATGGCATTACATAAAGTTTACGCGAAAGATTCTCGACGATGAGCGTCTTCAGCACGTCACAGGTGTGAAGCCTGACTCCATCAGACCATCCGCGCAGGCGTGCAGGCCGCAGAATGAAGATATCGAAGACAACAAGGATGAATCGGCTCAATTGCCTTCCGCGTGTATATTCACCGCGTCAAATGAATCGAATAGATGCAAGATACTACGCAGCCGAGACTTGAGCCAGCCCCAGAAACGTTCAATCAAGTTTAGTTCCAGTGAGGGTTAAGACAGGCCCCCATTTTAACTTGTGACGGTCCTGCCCCTATAATATGGGAAATGACACACGATACGCCACGCACTCAATCAGGGCTGAAATTTGCAGCCCGCGCCTTCAGACTTAAGAATTATCGGCTTTTTTCGTTGGCCAGGACATCTCCCTGTTTGGCACCTGGATGCAACAAATCGCTATGAGCTGGCTCATCTATAGCCTCACCGGGTCTCCGTTTTACCTCGGTCTCATCGGTTTCACCGGCCATATCCCCATATTTCTTTTCTCATCTTTTGCAGGGTTCTTGCCGACAGATATGACCGTCGCCACCTCCTCATATTTATCCAAATGCTGTCCATGATACAGGCTTTTCTCTTTGCAGTCTTTACCTTTACTCATTACGTGTTCATTTGGCATATTGCACTGCTCAGCATATTTCTTGGGTGCATGAACGCTTTCGACATGCCGATCAGACAGTCCTTTGTGGTGGAAGTCGTGGGTAACAGAAAAAACCTCAAGAACGCCATTTCCCTCAACTCGTTCATGTTCAACGGCGCCAGGCTTGTGGGCCCTTCCATCGCCGGGGTTTTGATCGGGATTACGGGCGAAGGTACATGCTTTCTTCTGAACGGATTCAGTTTCCTTGCGGTCATCGCAGCTCTTCTTCGAATGAAAATGCCGCTAAAAAAGAAAGTGAAGCCCAAGGCGCAGTCCTTCACGGTTTCAGAGAGGGATACAGGTATGCGTCGGGGTTTCTTCCCATTCGGTATATCCTGCTTTTTCTCGTGCTCATGAGTTTGTCGTACCAGGTGCTTCTGCCTGTCTTCGCAAAAGACATACTTCATGGTGGATCGGGCACTTTAGGATGCCTCATGGGAGCTGCGCAGGCAGGAGGAGCTCTTACGGGAGCTCTCTATCTTGCATCCAGGCGAACAGTACGCGGTCTCGGCAGGGTTGGTCGTGATCGCAGCATTCATGTTTGGGATAAGCCTTATTGCTTTCTCCATGTTCCGCTATCTCGTTATGTCCGTCTTCCTCATATTCGCCGTGGGTTTCAGTGTGACGCTGCAGACCATCTCATGTAACACGATCCTCCAAACCATCGTTCATGAAGAGATGAGGGGTAGAGTCATGGGCTTTCTGGCGATGGCATTCATGGGAATGACACCTTTTGAAAATCTTCTCGCCGGGCTTATCGCAGGTAGGATCGGCGCTCCGAATACCCTTGTCATTAGCGGCGTGACATGCCTCGCCGCAGGGTTTTTCTTTTACGTCCGCCTCCCGGCGATACAGAAACTCGTCCGGCCCATCTATGCCAGGATGGGTATCATCCGGATACCTGATGACCTCCGGTGACGAGCGTTGCGAATGAGTTCATGATCGCTGCACCCATCCTTCCGCGAGATCGTCATCACGTACTTGATGTACCTTGAATTCCTTGTCTTGTAATCTGCGGCCAGAAACGTAATCCGCTGCTTCGGTTGGAGTGAGTTTATGATCTCTGAAAAGCTCTCCAAGCCTGCTACACTGACCGTTTATCTCAACAGCATATCGCCGAAAAGTTCTATGGTCAACCTACACCATGACTGCCCCCCCCAGCCCGTATTTTGCCCGCTTCTTTGGGCGTCCGAGCCTTACTTTAGCTCCCGCGCTGCTTGACCGACGATGTCAGTACATTTTTGACAGACCCCCCCCGCAGGGCGCGAAGTTGCCGCAGTTGCGGCGCAGAAATACGCCGAAAAGAGTTGCCCGTTGCAGATTGAATCTCCAAAGGTAAAATACAGCGAAGATTCAACAGCTTTCTTGACGGAAAAAACACGGCAGAATAGTATCTATTTCAAATACCGAAGTGTTGACATTTAGCAAGTTTTTGAGCCTGTACATCAGCATGGATGCTATGCTGTTATACCCCATTCGGGGAGGCTGAATGGTTTTATACACTACCGTCTTGAACGGGGTCTTGTGTATTCTAAGGGGAGTTTGTATGTCAGAAATGAAATACTCAAAAAACACTATCACAACCACGAAAGCCGGACAGACTGACCTTGTTGAAGTGTATCGACAAGGCCACATACGGGATTAAAGTCCATTTCCGCCTGACAAACAGGGAAACTATGATGATAAAGCCAAACATATGTTTCGGAATGAAGGTTGTCCAAATGTAAATATTTTGGAAATTTGATTAAAAAGTTGGTGACATTTTGTTTCAGGATTGACTATGCGATCTTTGTTGCCTGAGGATGTTATCCCTGCGATCTTTGAGGGCCATGTTCTACAATAAAAACCATTCTACACGTCTTTTTTCCCGCATGACCAGTGTCTTAACGCCCGTAAATGGAAAATTCAACCCTTTTCCGCACGGCACTGTATTTTCCCGTGAACTATAGAAAAGCTAATTTGCGGAGAGCCTCCGGCTCAGACGAAGCTCTCCACATTTTTACAAGATGTTTTATTTGTCGGACGCTACGTGGGGGAGGAACCGATGCTACTGGTTCTGCGGTACCCAGACCTTGTGCGAAGGAACCCACTTGCCATCGACCCATTGACCGTGGACCTCAATCCACTGCCCCGGAGGGGCTTTTTCATCATTATAGCCCTGGCTTTCTCCGAAAGGCTCTCCCGATGTGCCGAAGGATGGGTTCAACGTCTGGGATTGGTCCAAATAGGTACCAGAAGGAGCTACCAGATCGTAATCTGGTTCCGTGCTCCCCAAGGCTATTCCCCCCGAATAAGCCCAGTCTCCATAATAGCCGTACGGCGCCCAGTAAGGATAATACGCTGGTCCCCACCACAATGGGCTGCTCCACCAGGGATAATAAGGCCGTTTAGCGGGATATCCCCACCAAAAGGAATTATAGCCACGCCAATACGGCCGATAACCGTGCCCGTACCAATATCCATAACCTCGCCAATAACCCAAGTTATGCGAACGAGCGTTCCACCCGGGATTGTACGGACGGATGCTTGGATGATACGGGCGATAAGCGGTTCCCGGCGTGTGGAACCCTGGATTGACTGCGCCGCGGCTCAAGCCGAAAGACCGGTTCGGAACCATTGGCGCGTGACTGCCACCGAAAAAGCTTCCCCGTGATCCGCCGAATCCATGGGATCCGCTGAATCCTCCATGACCTCCACCGCCATGACCTCCGAATCCTCCACGGCCTCCACCGCCTCTCGCGTCGCTCACGTAAGGAAAAATGAGGCATAAAGCCGCCGCTAAAACCAATCCGACAAAAACGTATCTCTTCATTTATTTACCTCTAGGGCAGATGAACGCCGACTTCCATGTTTGATGCCCTAACAAAAAGTATAGCAAAATACGTGCCTTGCGGTCAAAAATGTGCAAAGATTTGGAATGGTTGAAGTTATCTTCCAAAACAGAGTGTCATCTTCTTGATTCTCGGACAATGAATGTCGAAACGGCAAGTTGGCGTCGACAGAATTGTCGACAGCTTCCATGCCGGGCTGTCTTGGTCTGTATCCCTCGCACTTGATCAGGCCGCACGGATATCCATTATTCATTCCTTTTTGATTATTGAGATGGGTCAGCCGGAGCAGGAGAGTTTCTTTGACTTGCCTGGCAAAGTCACCCATCGCCTAAAATTCGACAGGCCAGGCAAGTTTTCTTCCCTCTATGTTATCCATTCCATGCTTCTCACCAGCGACAAACGACTGTTTCTCAGGGATGCCTTTCGATTATTCGCTATTCACTTCAAAAAGAAACCCCCTCCACGAATTTTTCTGTTCAATTCGAATCAGTTCCAGAGGCTTGAAGAGGGAGATGAGCTTCATACGATCGCGGCCCAATATGCCAGAGACGACGATTTTTGAGGCGGGCCTTGTGAAGGCCGTGACTATGGGAACATGGGCGGTAAAGGTTCTTATGTCGAGGTTCGCAAGCACCACATCGTATGATCCCCTGACATGGGTCAGGTCGGCGCAGACGAGTTCTATATCGCGGGCTTCATTGAGGGTCACGTTCTTCCGGGCATTGAGCACCGTGTCGAGATCGTTGTCCACTGCTACGACGGTCTTTGCGCCCAGAAGCGCCGCATAGAGGGAAAGTATTCCCGAGCCGCATCCAAGATCAAGAACAGTAGCGCCCTTGAAATCAAGAGACCTCATTATTTTGATCATGAGCCTCGTAGATTCATGCCTTCCTGTGCCAAACGCCATTCCAGGCTCAATAACAAGCGACGGACCGATTGGTTTCCTCTTGCTCCAAGGAGGGAGAATGGTAAGACCTTCAATCCTAATGGGGCGGAAATACTGTTTCGTGAGGGCGTTGTAATCTTTCAGCTCTTCCTGTTCCGTGTGAACTTCCAATACGGGAAGGTCCGAGTCCTTTAGGGCTCGCAGGAAGGCATCGCTGTCTTCCGGATAGAACCGCATTGTGATGACCTCATTCTTCTCTTCCATCCATACTCCCGAGTCTGAAAGGTGATAGAATGAGTCAGGCAACAGTTCCTCGACGCCCTTCTCTACCAGTAATTCTATTCGTGTTCTGTACTGTGGGGTTCTATTTTTCACAAAACGAGGTACTCTCGAGAAGCAGATTTATTATTCAGGCTACAGAGGATACTTCTAACCACGGGGGAATACGACCTTCCCCATTTTGTCGAGGTCATATCCTGTAAAGTCCCTAACATTTGGCAGAAGCGCGGACTGTTCACAGAACGCCAGAAATGCCTTTACGTGAGAGCTGTAATAGCGTTCTTTCGGGATTACTACATCGAATCTTTCCTTGAAAAGAAATACGAAATCAAGACCGAGCATGTGGGCCACATGCCTGATTCCGAACCCCACATCCGCAAGCCCCTTCAATACGCTAAGACCTACCTGAATATGGGTGTCGACTTCGGTCCCATAACCCTTTAGGCTCATGGGCTCTATTTTGGCCTCCCTTAGAAGAAAATCAAGAAGGAGCCGTGTCCCCGAACCTTGGTTCCTGTTCACGAACCCTGCGCCTTTTATCGTGATATCCTGGAGGGATTTGATAACTTTGGGATTGCCCTTGGGGACCATCAAACCTTGCTCTCTAAGGAACAGTTGTATCACGAAATATTCGCTTCCGCCGAGATACTTTTCAAGATACGAGACGTCTTCTTCCTTTTTCGCGCTTTCCAGGATGTGCACGCACGACATAGTCGCCTTACTGTCCTGCAAAGCCTTAAGACCATTGATGCTGCCCACGGGGGCATAGAAAACGAGTCCTCCATGGAGACTATTATAGGCATCTATTATATTTCTTAGTAGAATGTCGTCACTTCCCGCGACAAAGAGCTGTTGTTCCCACTCAGTATTCCCAAGGATCCATTTGTCAATTAGCTCTCTAACAAATGCTATTTTCCCGCCTATTTTCATGGAAGGAACCTTGCCTTCCTGAACGAGCTTATAAATTTTCTTTTCGTTTATCTTGAGGTATCTCGAGAGGTCTCGAGCTGACATTATTTCCATAGAATGATTATAAAATACAAAAGTCGCAAATTGCAATACAGTACCGTACAAATGTTGAATAAAAAATAATAGATTTCGATAGGTTCTGAAAAACTTAAGTTTTCAGCCAAAGCAGCGTAAAAGCGCCGATAGGAGATTTAAACAAAGCTTGCAATTATCAGTATTTTGGGATATTTTAATAAAAAATGAGGAAATAACATCTATTAGGAGATAAATAAGGTTTATGATAAAAATATATAGAAAACAAGGTCTAATAAGTTTGATATGGGTCATATTTGTCAGTATTGGGCTTATGGTTCCCTTCGCTCTAAGGGCTCAAGACCTCAGTCCTATCCTCTGGGCATGCACCATCGGCCCCATTGACGCAGGCATTGTGGACCTCCTGGAAGACCGGTTCGAACAAGAGTCGGGGATCAGGGTGCGCCATGTCGGGGCGGGGACAGGCGCTGCCCTTGATCTCGCACGAAAGGGAAATATCGATCTTGTTATGGTCCATGCGAAGGCTCTTGAAGAGAAATTCGTAAGCGACGGGTTTGGAACCGAAAGGATCGATCTCATGTACAATGACTTTGTGATCGTTGGACCTTCCGATGACCCGGCGGGTATCCGGGGAGAGGGCAGGGCGGTTGACGCCCTAAGGAAGATATCGGAGAAAAGAGCTCTGTTCGTGACACGGGGAGACAGATCTGGAACCCATGTGGCTGAGATGGAATTATGGGCCAAAGCGGGAATAACCCCCTTGGGGTCCTGGTATGTGGTCTATGAAAATGGTTTTGAAGGAAACGTATCCACTCTTCGCTATGCGGACCGGAGGGGCGCATACACGGTAATGGACCGCGCAACATTTCTTTCGATAAAGAATGAAGTTAGTCTCATGGTTCTTGTAGAGAAGGATGAAGCCTTGCTCAATTATATAAGCGTAATTCCCGTGGACCCTAAAAGAGTTAAGGGTGTGAATCATAAAGGGGCAATAGTCTTCATAGAGTGGCTTGTGTCTCCCGATGGTGGGCAGAAAATCATCCGTGACTTTGGAAAAAATAAGTTCGGCAGTCCGCTTTTCTTCCCTAATTCGAAGCAGTGGCGGGAGCATCGGTGATCTTCACTTTCTTGGAGCGAAAAAAATTAGGAGGTTATACATGAAACGAATTTCTGTAATCGTGGGGGTCTTGTTTGCAGTATGTGTCTTGGCAGTGGTTTTTGGGCCTTATGCCCATTCCGCAGACAAAAATGTTATTCTTGCAACTACCACGAGCACGCAAGATTCCGGTCTTCTCGACGTCATCATCCCGGCGTTTGAAAAGAAGACCGGTTATTTTGTAAAGACCATTGCCGTAGGTTCCGGTCAGGCAATGGCTATGGGGCAAAAAGGGGAGGCTGATGTACTTCTTGTTCATTCTCCCGAAGCGGAGAAGAAGTTTGTGGCCGACGGCTACGGGATCAACCGGCGGCTCGTGATGCACAACGATTTCATAATTGTCGGAC
Source organism: Syntrophobacterales bacterium (assembly GCA_031274925.1). NCBI lineage: Bacteria > Pseudomonadati > Thermodesulfobacteriota > Syntrophobacteria > Syntrophobacterales > Syntrophobacterales bacterium. The sequence continues at coordinate 66,055 of JAISPL010000057.1, forward strand.
CCGTGGACGACCCCGCGAAGATCAGGGGCGTTAAATCGTCAGCGGAGGCAATGAAGAAAATAGCCGCGACAAAGAGCCTTTTCCTGTCAAGGGGTGACAACTCGGGGACCCATGCGAAAGAGCAGTCCTTATGGAAAGCAGCCTCTGTCAATTTTGAAGAGGAGAAATGGTATCAGCAGACAGGACTCGGCATGGGCCAGACCTTGAACGTAGCCTCCGAGAAACTTGGGTATTCTCTCGCGGACCGCGGTACCTTCCTGGCGCTGAAAAAGATCCTATCTCTTGACATACTGGTCCAGGGTGACCTTGGTCTTCTCAACATCTATCATGTGATTGAAATAAATCCGGCAAAATTCTCCAAGGTTAATGCCCCCGGTGGTAAAGCCTTTGCCGATTTTATGGTTTCCAACGAGGCTCAGGGCATGATCAAGAGTTTCGGGATTGAAAAGTTCGGATCCCCACTATTCTTCCCTGACGCGGGCAGGAATGTTGATGATTTGGGGAAATAAAATATAGTGGATCTGATATTTGAGGGCGCCCTCAAAGCGTTCTTACTGATCTTTACGCTCAACCCCGAGGTTCTGCGCATTACGCTTCTCTCTCTCAAGGTATCGGGGGTAGCCACGTTGATTAGTACGGTACTGGGCGTCTCGCTGGGGACGCTCATTGCCCTTTCCTCTTTCCCCGGAAAGCGCTTCGTGGTGAGCCTTATCAATACCGGTATGGGTCTGCCGCCTGTGGTGGTAGGACTCTTTGTGACCATATTTCTCTGGCGGAGCGGCCCTCTTGGATTCTTGGGGATGCTTTTTACTCCGTCTGCCATGATCCTTGCCCAATCGGTCATCGCCACACCTATTGTCACGGGTATCACGGTGGCTGCTATACAGCAGCTTCCGAAGGGACTGAGACTTCAAATTCTGGCCTTGGGGGCGAGCAGACTGCAGATGATCTGGACCCTCATAAAAGAGGCCAGACTTTCGTTGTTGGCTGCGGTGATGGCGGGTTTCGGAGGAGTCATTTCTGAGATCGGCGCGTCGATTATGGTAGGTGGCAATATCAAGGGTTATTCCAGAGTCCTCACCACCGCCACCGTCATGGAGACAAGCAAGGGCAACTTTGATGTGGCCATTGCGCTGAGCATCATACTTCTCATCCTGGTCTATGCGGTTAACCTCATATTGACCCATGTGCAGCAAAGGGAGAGGGCCAGATGAGAGCGTGCGGGATAACGGGATAAGATCCGGATTGATTAAGACACTGGATACGTAGAAAATGGGCAATAGGGAAATCATACTGGATGCGAGAGGCCTGCATGTGGAGAGAGCAGGCTTGACCGTACTTGACGTCCCGTCCCTTCAGGTATTCAGCGGAGAGGTTCTTACATTCATCGGGCCGAACGGTGCAGGGAAATCGACTTTACTCATGGCTCTTTGTGCCTTGCAGAGGCCCAGAGAAGGATCAATCTTCTTCAGAGGCGCCGAGGTAGACCGGGAACTCTCCTTTGCCGCATACAGGAAACAGGTGACCATGGTTTTTCAGGAACCGCTCCTCTTCAATACCACTGTGTTCAGAAACGTGGTGGCAGGGCTCAGGTTTCGCGGCGTGAAAGGACGGGAAGCCGATAAGGCAGCGACCGACGCCCTCGACCTCTTCGGCATCGGCCACCTAAAGGATCGGTCGGCAAAGAAGATATCCGGCGGAGAGGCCCAGAGGGTAAGTCTCGCAAGGGCTTTCGCCATAAGACCTGACATACTGGCCCTTGATGAGCCCTTTTCCGCTCTTGACCCTCCTACACGGGAGGCACTGGTGGAAGACCTCAAGGCTGTCCTTCGCCAGTCCGGAACCACGGCCCTCTGTGTCACCCATGACCGCACGGAAGCCCTTCAGCTCTCTCGCAGGATTGCTGTAATGAACAGGGGGCGTATCGTCCAGATAGACTCCCCGGAGAATGTGATGAACCACCCGGTGGACCCATTTGTAGCAACTTTTGTGGGGGTTGAGACGATTCTCCCGGGCACCGTGCTGACCAGAGAGGAAGGCGTATTCACGGCTGCGGTGGGAGACCGGCGCATTGAGGCCATCGGCGAAGTTACTACAGGGGAAAAAGTCTTCCTTTTCGTCCGGCCCGAGGATGTGACCATCAGAACCGATTCCTCCGGGGCGCCGACGAGTGCGCGCAACACTTTCCCCGGGACTATAGAAAAAATAATCGCCTTCGGACCTTACCAGAAGGTCTCCATGGACTGCGGATTTCCCGTTACCGCATATATAACCAAGAGTTCCATTGAGGGGCTGAAACTTAAGGAAGGCTCCTCCGTTCTGACATCGTTCAAGGCAACGGCGGTGCATGTGGTAAAAACCAGCAGATAGCGAAAGGCGGCGATCGCACCATACCCCTATCTTTGCATCTGAATGGAAGAGGGAGGCCTCTTCCCTCTTCCTTAAATCAGGTTTTACTTCCTCATTGATTTGTGGAACGCATTGTCAGCCCGCTTCGCCTTTTCGTCTGCGATCCTTTCTCTTTCCGCCGCCCTCTGTTCAGCTTCATCCGCCTTTTTCACAGCTTGGTCGGCCGCAAGTTTGGCATCCTGGGCATCCATCGCCGCCTGATCGGCTTTCGCACGATTCTGCATTTCCAGGGCTTCCAGTCTCTCAAGGTCGCCCCTTGTCGCGCAACCTACCATGGCAACAGCGAGAATCATCAGCATCATTATTAACCCTTTCTTCATTCAATAACCTCCTTATAATTCAGTTTGGCCGGATAGCCATATCACATCAAGCAATTCACGTGCCATGTTACGATACGTGTGAATATGGGAGGATACGAAGGCTGTTTTGAAGGAATTTTACTGCGATCAAGAAAGATGAGATGAAGGGAATTTACTGCTTACCGGCAGGCTCGACCACGATGCCGTCTATCTCCAGATCTATCTTCAGGCGCTTTTTCGCCTCTTTAGCCTCTGAGATATTAGTAAAAGGACCGGCTATGACGCGGTGTTTGTCGTGCGTCGACATCACAGTCGCCGGGATTTGCGGACCTTGGTGGTTGATTATGGCGGCAAGCCTCACGGCATCTGTCCTGTCATTGGCGTTTGCGGCGAGGATATACCATCCCCTTGTAAGCTCCGGTATCTCCGGGGCGCCGTACAGTTTTTCAGGATGGGTCACCTCTATCTCTTTGCACGTCCCGGATAAAGGGATGGGAATCCCCCTGGCTTCCGTAAGCGCTTCTTCTACTCTTTGCCAGTCGAGGGTGCGGCCATATCTCTTTTCCATATTCTGTAATTGCGCATATACCTTGCCGGAGTCTTCAGGGGGTGTATGGACTTCCAGGTAGATGACCTTGCCTCGACGGCCTATGAGGTATGGCTGGTGAACAATGGATACGGGCGTCCTCACCTGAGCGGTCGTATAGAGCTTCCCTATATGTTCCGGGTAGAGTCTTATACAGCCGTTGGTTGCATTAAGGCCGATGCTGGCTGGCTTATTGGTGCCATGGATCAGGTATGTTGGCTTGCTCAGATATAGCGCGTATTCTCCCAGGGGATTGAGCGGTCCGGGAGGGACTATGGTAGGCAGGGGGTCTCCTTTTTTCCTGTGATCCTCTGCAATAGAGGCGGGTACATGCCAGGTGGGCCTGACGATCTTGTGCGTCACATACATCTGGCCCATGGGGGTTGGCCGATCTTTGGCGCCAATGCCTACCGGGTAGGTTGATACCGAATTCCCTTTGAAATGAAAGAGCCTCATTGCATCCAGGTTGATCACTATACCTTTTTTGGTATCAGGCAGGATAAAACTCAGGGGCAGTATGATACGCGTTCCGGCTTTAGGCGCCCATATATCCACCCCAGGATTTGCCGCGCTGATGGCATTCACCCCCACGCCGAAGTGCCGTGCCATATCGGGTAGAGTATCACCGTCTTCAAGCCTGACTGTCGCCAGCCTGCCTATGACATTACCTCCTCTTGAGACTGAAAAATCATTCCGTTCTAAACGGTTTTCTGGATAGGCTGCAGGCCCCTTGCTGGCGATTCTTATGCTGGTACATCCGTAGAGTGACAGGATGATAAAGAATACGCAAAAAGACAACAGTCTTAAGATCCGGTTCACGCAAGGTCCTTTAATTTTTCTGTCCTGGGTGACACTTTATACGCCATCAGCCTGATAAAGAGGCGTCCATCCAAACCAGGTAAAGGTATATACCAGATATTGACAGTATTTTCAAAAGAATGAATGGTTACCTTGAGTGAGCGTAACGCACGATCGGGGTCTCTGGGGTGGGGGAGGCGAAACGTTAATGAATAAGGGCGGTTATATTCATGACCCTCCGGTTGCATTCTTATATGGTCATTGACTCCGGCCAATAATTCTGATATCCTATGATAATTATTATGATAACGGAATCAGGCTGGAAGAGAAAATCCAGAGCGCATATAAAAGAGATATACCAATTTGCCGAGGCCTACAAGGTGTTCCTCGACGAAGCGAAGACCGAACGGGAGGCGGTGAGATTCATCGACCGGTTCCTCTCGGAGATTGGCTTCGGCAAAGCCTCTTTCAAGGGGAGAGTGTTCTTAAACCATAAGGGCAAAGCTGTTCTCGCTTTCGTCCCCGGGAAGGAGGACATGACCTCTGGCCTTAATATCATAGCCGCCCACATTGATGCGCCCCGCCTTGACCTCAAACAGAACCCCCTTTACGAAGATGTGGATCTTGCGCTACTACGCACCCATTATTACGGGGGGATCAAGAAGTACCAGTGGGTAGCCATGCCTCTCGCACTCCACGGGGTCGTGGTGAAAACCGATGGTACGGCCGTTGACATTGTGATCGGCGAAAAGGAGAACGATCCCGTATTTGCCATTGATGACCTCCTGCCCCATCTTTCCCGGAAGACACAGGATGAGAAGAGCCTCTCCGCGGGCATTGAGGGAGAGAAAATGACAGTCCTTTTTGGCAGTATCCCTCTTGTTGGCGAGGGGAAGGCAGGGATCAAGAGGGCCATACTCAAGATGCTGAGAGATATTTACGGCATCGTGGAAGAAGATTTCATCAGCGCGGAACTTGAAGTCGTGCCCGCTTTCAAGGCTAGGGATGTGGGCCTCGACAGAAGCCTGATCGGCGCCTACGGCCAGGATGACAGGTCGGCTGCATACGCCCTTCTACGGGCGGTTGCCGATGTTTCAAAGCCTGAGAAGGCCTGCCTCGCCCTGTTTGCAGACAAGGAAGAGATCGGCTCCGAAGGCAACACGGGCATGAAATCGAAAGTGCTTGAGGTGTTCCTTTATGATGTGCTTGAAGGAATGGGGATCAAAGCCGATGCGGCCACAACCGCGAGGATGCTCTTTTCATCAAGGGCCCTTTCCGCAGACGTAAATGCTGCCCTTAACCCCATGTACCAAGATGTCCACGAGAAACAGAACGCATGTTATCTCGGCCGGGGCATATGTATCTCAAAGTATACGGGCCATGGAGGCAAAGTAGGCGCAAGTGACGCCAATGCCGAATATATCGGCCATATAAGGAGAATATTTTCTCTTGAAGGCATCATCTGGCAGGCCGGAGAGCTTGGTAAAATTGATGAGGGGGGAGGTGGAACAGTGGCGAAGTACCTTGCCGAATACGGCATGGATACAATAGATTGTGGTCCTTCCCTCCTTGCGATGCATTCCCCTTTTGAAATATCAAGTAAACTCGATATACATGAAACATATAAAGCTTTCCTGGCTTTCTTTAAATCGTAATCATGGAGGCACACTATAATATGACGGAATTTGAAAATTTTGATATGCCTTTGATGCTACCCTTGCTTCCCGTCAGGGATATGGTGATGTATCCATCAGTAATTCTTCCGCTTTTTGTCGGAAGAGATATGTCCATAAATGCAGTCGAGAAATCTCTGTCCACGGACAGGCTGATCATCGTTACCGCACAGAAGGATCTGACCGACGAAGACCCTTTGCCGGAACGTATCTATTCGGTGGGCGTCGTTTCTCAAATCATGAGGATGCTTAGGTTGCCGGACGGCAGGGTGAAGGTGCTCATTCAAGGGATCAAGAAAGCCCGGATACTGGAGTACGTCCAGGAGACCCCTACGTTCCTCGTAAAAATCGAGTCCATTGAAGAACCCTTGATCACGGAGATTACCCTTGAGATTGAGGCGCTCATGCGATACGTGAAAGAAGAGATGGAAAAAGTGGTCTCCATGGGGAGGATGGTCCCACCAGATATTCTGATGGTCTTAGACACGATCGACGAGCCGGGAAAACTGGCCGATATCGCGGCGGCGAACCTTGGCCTCGCCGTGGACAAAGCCCAGGAAGTGCTCGAAATCGTCGATCCTGTGGAGCGGCTTAAGACGCTATCGGAAATACTGGGGAAAGAGATAGAGCTCCTCAATATGCAGGCCAAGATACTCTCCCAGGCCAAGGAGGAGATGTCCAAAACGCAGCGGGAATACTTCCTGAGGGAGCAGATGAAGGCGATCAGGACCGAGCTTGGAGAAGTAGACGAGCGAACCGAGGAGATTGAGGACCTGAGGAAAAAGATAAAAAAAGCCAAGATGCCCAAGGATGTGGAAAAGGAGGCGCGCAAGCAGCTTGAACGCCTCGACATGATGCATCCCGACGCCATTGAGTCCGCCATGCTCAGGACTTACATGGAATGGCTCGTGGACCTGCCCTGGAGCAAATCCACAAAAGATAACATTGATATCAAAAGGGCGAAGGAGGTACTAGATGAAGACCACTACGACCTTGAGAAAGTCAAAGAGCGGATTCTCGAATTCCTTAGTGTCATAAAACTGAAAGGCGAACTGAAGGGACCCATCCTCTGTCTCGTGGGACCTCCCGGAGTGGGCAAGACGTCTCTCGGCAAATCCATCGCAAAGGCGCTAGACAGGAAGTTCTCCCGTATATCCCTTGGGGGTATGAAGGATGAGGCGGAGATAAGGGGCCACAGGAGAACCTATGTGGGTTCCATGCCCGGGAGGATCATTCAGAGCCTTAAACAGGCAGGGACGAACAACCCTGTCTTTATGATGGATGAGATTGATAAGATCGGGTCCGATTTTCGAGGGGACCCTGCAAGCGCACTCCTTGAAGTCCTAGATCCCGAACAGAACTACGCCTTCAGCGACCGCTACCTCAATATCCCTTTCGATCTTTCGAAAGTGATGTTCATTACCACAGCCAACAGGACCGACACCATTCCTTCCGCGCTTTACGACAGAATGGAGACCATATACCTGCCCGGTTATACGGAAAGAGAGAAAGTTGCCATTGCCAAAAAATACCTCATTCCCAAGCAGATTCAGGAGAACGGCCTGAAAGAGAGGAGGCTCCGCATAGTGGACCACGCGGTAGAGAAAATTGTTGAGGAGTACACGAAAGAGGCTGGGTTACGGAACCTGGAACGGGAAGTGGCCGCTATAGCGCGGAAGGTGGCGAGGAAGATAGCCGAAGGAGACGAAAGAGACGTGGTGATAACGGTGAAGAATCTCCACTCCTACCTTGGTGTATCCAAATACCCGCCTGAATCTGGTATGGAATACGATACAGTCGGCGTTGCATGCGGCCTCGCATGGACGGAATCAGGGGGAGACTTGCTCTACATTGAGGCATCATGCAGAAAAGGGAAGAAGGATCTTACCCTTACGGGCAGCATGGGCGACGTAATGAAGGAGTCGGCCCAGGCAGCGCTCACCTATATCAAGTCAAAGGCGGAAGCGCTCGGTATCAGCAAAGAGATATTCGATACCTTGGAGGCGCACATTCACGTGCCCCAGGGGGCTATTCCGAAAGACGGTCCCTCTGCGGGGATCACCATGGCCGTCGCCCTCATAAGCGCCATGACGAACAGACCGCTCGACAGGAAGATTGCCATGACAGGCGAGATCACCCTGACAGGAAGAGTCCTGCCCATCGGGGGACTCAAGGAGAAGACCCTCGCGGCGCTCCGGGCGAACATGGAAAAAGTAATCATCCCTAAGGAAAACAAGCGGGATCTTTCCGAAATCCCGCACTATGTCAAAAAGAAATTGAAATTCCTTCCCGTGAAGGATATGGACGACGTGATCAAAATACTATTCGACCGCAACCAAAAGTAGGCCCCCTTCAAGACGGTGCCCCGGTCAGTTCGGAAGAAGACAATGTCGCTTATGCGGGAAGCTTCTTTTTACGACAAACTGGATGGCAAAAAAGTCCATTGCAGGCTTTGCAGACGCCATTGCAGATTGAGTGTAGGACAACAGGGGGTCTGCGGAGTCAGGGTCAACAGGCACGGCACTCTCTGCACCCTCGTCTACGCCAGGCCCTGTTCCACCCATGTGGACCCCATAGAGAAAAAACCCTTTTTCCATTTTTTCCCCGGTTCGAAAACATTCTCCATCGCAACAGTGGGCTGTAACTTCCGGTGCAGACATTGCCAGAATCACGAGATATCACAGATGCCCACCGATGCCAGGCGTATCATGGGGGAGAGAGTAGAGCCAGCCGAAGTGGTGGATATGGCGATACAGGCCGGCTGTAAAAGTATTTCGTACACCTACACCGAGCCCACCATTTTTTACGAATATGCTTTCCATATCGCGCGGTTGGCAAAAGAAAAGGGGCTATTCAATACCTTTGTCACAAACGGGTACACGGAGGAGGAACCGCTTAGAGCCATACGCCCTTATCTAGACGCCGCTAATATCGACCTGAAAGGATACGATAAAGAATTTTACAGGAAGGTCTGCAGGGCTGACCTGTCAAAGGTTATCAAAACGATTAGACTTTACAGGGCGCTGGGTATCTGGATGGAACTTACCACCCTTATTATCCCCGGATATAACGACAGTGAAGACGGATTGAGGGCGATCGCGCGGTTTATAGCAGGTGATCTGGGGCCCGATGTGCCCTGGCATGTGAGCGCCTTTTATCCCGCGTACAAACTTCCAGGTGTGCCGCGTACACCGCCCGAGACGCTTGTCTTGGCGCGTCAGATAGGTATTGACGAGGGCTTGAGATATGTCTATGTGTCTATGTGGGGAATGTGCCCGGTCTTGAAGGGGAGCACACATGCTGCCGCCAATGTAAAAAAGCGGTAATAAAGAGGCATGGGTATACCATGAGCGATTATCAAGTCCATGATGGCCTCTGCGCCTTCTGCGGAACGTCCTTAGACGGAGTAGGTCTCATTCACAAGCCGCAGGGAACCGGTTAATTCGAAATATTCCGCCCCAAACAACCTTCGCCGGCAGATCGTGAATTTTTTAATTTGACATAAGGTAAAAATAAGGGTAAGGTTTAGCCAAATTTATAATGGCATCAAGTGTTAATTGCGATAAAAAACCGTGATAACATGGAGTGAATAACAGAGTTTAGGCAATTCCTAACCTTGATGGTTGTGTTCAAAAATTTTAGCCAGGAGGTATAAATGAGCTTTCTGAAGAAGTACAATGTTGTCTCGATTCTGTTCAGCTTTGGCATCATGATGTTCATGCTCGCGACAAGAGCGTTCGCGGGCGAGGCGGACATCATCCTGCCGGATCTGACCAAGGTCTCCTTTGACGCGTTCGGCGGATTAAGCGGGATCTCAATCATGCATTTCGGTTTAATTATCTGTCTCGTAGGACTCGTCTTCGCTTGGGTCCAGGCCAAACAGACAAAAAACATGCCGGCCCACAAAGCCATGCTGGATGTCTCTGACATCATCTGGGAGACCTGTAAGTCCTATCTAGCACAACAAGGCAAGTTTCTGGTCATCCTGTGGGTCCTTATCGCAGCCTGTATGGTCTACTATTTCATGGGTCTCTCCCATGCGCCTATCGGTAACATGGTCATCATCCTCTTCTGCTCCATTCTGGGTATCCTGGGTTCTTATGGCGTAGCGTGGTTCGGCATGAGGATCAACACTTGGGCCAATGCACGCACCGCTTTTGCCGCCCTTAAGGGTAAACCGGTGGAAGTCGTCAATATTCCTCTTACCTCTGGCATGAGCGTCGGTCTCCTTCTGGTTTCCGTTGAGCTTTTCTTCATGATCCTGATTCTTGTATACTTAAAGGAACTGGCCGGCCCCTGCTTCATCGGGTTTGCCATCGGTGAGTCCTTGGGTGCCAGCGCACTCAGAATCGCCGGCGGTATCTTCACCAAGATTGCCGACATCGGTTCCGATCTCATGAAGATTGTATTCCACCTTCCTGAAGACGACCCGAAGAACCCCGGCGTTATCGCCGACTGTACGGGTGACAACGCAGGCGACAGCGTTGGTCCTACTGCTGATGGCTTCGAGACTTACGGCGTTACCGGTGTGGCCCTTATCGCCTTCCTTGCGCTCGCTCTCGCAGACAATCACGAAATGTCAGGCACACTGATCATCTGGATTTTCGCAATGCGTATCCTTATGATCCTCACATCCCTTGTTTCCTACTTTATCAACAGTTGCATCACTAAGGCCGTCTACGGCAACAAGAAAAAATTCGATTTCGAGCAGCCGCTTACGAACTTGGTATGGATTACTTCAGCAGTGTCTATTATCATTACCTTCTGGGCAAGCCATACGCTCCTCGGTGGTTTGACCCAGTACCCCGGACTCTGGTGGGCTTTGGCCGTCATCATTAGCTGCGGAACCATCGCAGGCGCCCTTATTCCTGAGTTCACGAAGGTCTTTACAAGCACAAAATCGCGGCACGTACAGGAAGTTACCGCTGCGGCACGCCACGGCGGCGCTTCTCTCAATATTCTCTCAGGGTTTGTGGCGGGCAACTTCTCAGCTTTCTGGGAAGGTCTCACGATCCTCGTTCTTATGCTCATTGCCTATCTGGTTTCGCAGCAGCCCGACGTTATCGCCATCATGCCGGCCAAGTTCTCCTTTGCGGCGCCGGTGTTTGCTTTCGGCCTCGTGGCATTCGGTTTCCTCGGCATGGGACCTGTGACGATTGCAGTCGACAGTTACGGCCCCGTCTCTGACAACGCCCAGTCCGTTTATGAGCTTTCACGGATCGAATCAATACCCAACGTAAAAGCGCAGATAAAGAAAGAATTTGGATTCGAGCCTGATTTCGAGAACGGGAAAGACTATCTCGAAGAGGCTGACGGTGCGGGCAATACGTTTAAAGCTACGGCAAAACCAGTGCTTATCGGTACTGCGGTCGTGGGAGCCACCACCATGGTGTTCGGTATCATCATCCTTCTTGAAAACATGTACGGTAGCGTCGTCGAGCATCTGAGTCTCGTCGACCCGAAGATAGTACTCGGCCTTCTCATGGGCGGTGCCACCATTTACTGGTTCACCGGCGCAGCCACACAGGCTGTTACCACGGGCGCGTATCGTGCGGTCGTCTTCATCAAGAAAAATATCAACCTCGACAAAGCAGAGGCTTCTATTGAGGACAGCAAAGAAGTTGTGAAGATCTGTACTCAGTATGCGCAGAAAGGTATGATCAACATCTTCATCGTTATCTTCTTCCTCGCCTTGGCCCTGGCATTTTTTAACCCGTATTTTTTCATCGGGTATCTTGTAGCCATCGCATTCTTCGGACTCTACCAGGCCATTTTCATGGCTAATGCCGGTGGAGCGTGGGATAATGCGAAGAAAATCGTCGAAGTCGACCTGAAAGAAAAGGGTACGCCGCTCCACGAAGCAACCGTCGTGGGTGACACGGTAGGCGATCCGTTTAAGGATACTTCTTCGGTTTCCATGAACCCTGTTATCAAGTTCACCACCCTGTTCGGACTGCTCGCCACGGAAATAGCGGTCACCATGCAGTCTCAGGGAGTAAAGACGGCCATAGGCGTAGTATTCCTCTTCATCGCCCTTATCTTTGTGTACCGTTCTTTCTACAGCATGAGAATCGGCGAAGAACAGCTTTAGTTTATAATCTGTATCAAGCGTAAGACATTGTGGCGGGCGCCCTTCGGGGCGCCCTGTTTTTTTCACAGGGTATCGTGCCGGATATATTTCTGCCGGCTTCGGTCCTAACTAGCCGAGACCCAGCGAAATTTCCAATCTGGGGAAATTGACAGGAAATGGAGGGCGGTTGCGGAGCAGTTCCACCGGACAGAAGAGTGAGTAAGAAAAGACAGATAGTTTGTCATAAGCACGGCAAGCGGGCAGCTCTCACTATTGACGTAAAAAAACGTACAAAGTGGCAATATAAAGGGTGATTCTAAGTTTCCATGCTAAGCGTTACTGTGTAATGTGAAAATAGCAGGCTCTTACATTAGGAAAGTATCATGGGACGGATTCTTATACCCCTTGGAGAACATTTGGCCGATGAGTTGTATGGCTCTCAATATGAGCGTGAACTCATACGCAAAGGAATTGTGGGTGTACCGACAAGACTGACCCAACTCATTGCAAAAGACGCGGAATTTTGAGAGGTACCATATTACGCCTCGGCAAGTGTTTTTGGAACGGGACCTGATACCGGATATTTGGATGAACCTGCAGAAGAACTATGGACTCAAACTCGCGGAAAGTAAAATATGGTACGATTAAGCTTGGAAGATTTACAGGTGACCCAAACCACTTCAATGTGGGACTAAACTCAGGCTCATGTGTTCTGGCTCAGGATGGCGGTATACGCGTGAAGTCTTTTCAGGAGCATCTCCTTACCCGCACCCCCATGTATGAAATCCCAGGGAAAGGTCTCATTTTCCGCCCTTTCCCGGAGTACATAGAAATTCAGGTTTAACGGACTCTCCCGAAGCTCTTTGGCGAAGCTCTCGCATGAGGCGAGTCTCCGGATCATCCATGAGAGCCTTCTGTCTCCTCTGGCGAGTATTCCTTGCAGGATGCTGAATTTTACTGACTCGTGAGTATAGAAGGTATTGTCCACTTTTCCTAAAATTTTCTTTAGTCTTGCGAGTTTTGATTTGAGCGTGGCCAAATCGTCCATGGGGAGCCACTGAAAAGGGGTGGAGGGTTTGGGCACAAAGGGACTTGCATGTACCGTGATACTTCCCACAACTCCTTTTTTTGCTCCCGCCCTGATCATAATATGCTTCAGTTGTTTTGTCAGGCTTCCGATGGCGTCCACGTCCTCCATGGACTCACCGTAAAGACCTACCATGAAATAGAGCTTCAGGTTGAAAGGCTTTATGGAGAGAATAGCCTCTATTTTGTCGAAGATTTGCTCATCAGACAGAGGCTTTCCGATTGAGCGGCGCAGTCTCTCCGTTGCAGCCTCGATTCCGAAGGTGAGGGTCTTGATATCATCCTTGATGAGTTCTATGACAGAAAGGGGCACTGCGTCCATCCGGAGGGATGGGAGATGGGGGGTCATGCCTCTTTCCTTGAGGTCTTTGAGCAGGGAGACAAGATGAGGATGGAAGGAGACGCCGCCCCCGATGAGACCTACATCCTTAACCGGTGCCTTAAAGTCAGACAGGTCATCGTGGGTGAAGTTATACGAGTGCCCGAGAAGACAGAACGGACAACGGGAAGGACAACCCCGCGTTCCCTCGACGAGGAACATGTCGGAAAATTCCGTGGCGTTGCTGATGACCGCTGAAGCGCCGAGAGTTTTGCCTTTGAATCTTCTTATTTTTACGTTGAAACCGGAGGGCGCGAAGGATTCTACTGTCCCGTGTTCTCCATAGGATACGCTGAGCTTCCTGGGGTCGTATACGAAATCGAAGGAGCCGATCTGATCCAGCACATCAGCCCTCTTCCCGCCTCTTTGCTCCCGGTAGACCTCCATGAAGGAGGGAAGGGTAGCCTCCGCGTCGCCCATGATGAAGAGGTCTATGAACTGGTGAAGCGGTTCCGGGTTGGACGTAACGCACAAGCCCCCTGCCACAACGACGGGTTCTCCATCCTTTCGTTCTTCCGACAGGACGGAGATAGACGACCCGGCGAGCATCCGTGGCACGCTGATATAATCAAGTTCAAAGGAAAGGGTGATGAAGATGATTTCGAAGGCCGAAAGAGGCCTGCTGCTTTCCACGGAGAGAAACCGGCCATCCTCTCCGGTAAAACACCTCTCACATACCACATCGGGCATGTCATTTAAGATTTTATAAAGGATATGGATGGCGAGGTTCGACATCCCGATATAGTAGGAGTTGGGAAACACCACACATACCGGGATCTTCCCATGCCATTTTTTTATTGTTACACCCCGCTCCCGGGACGCTTCTTTTTTCTTTATCAACCTCTTCTCTGTATATTATAGTGCATGGGCTTTATATTTTCAGTCCGCCTGTTTCCTTAAAAAGGTCGGTACATCGTACCTGTCATCGTCGATATCTATACGCTCGTTCTTTCCTTTTATATCCTTATATTCCACTGCCACTTTCTTCTTCATGAAGGGCGGCATATCCTCGTCGTCAAAGAGTCTGCTCCCCAGTTTCAGCGACTCAACCTTCCCGTCTTGATCCCGCCCCGCTATCTGTTCTTCAAAGCCTGTGGCAATAACGGTAATCCGGATATTATCGTTCATATTATCGTCAAATACGAGACCCCAAATAACCTTTGCATCCTCGTGAGCCTGTTCCTGGATCAGGGTAGAGGCCTCATGGACTTCGTGTAGCTTCATGTCCGTATTGCCTGTCACGTTTATCAATACCCCGCGGGCGCCGTGAATTGATATATCCTCAAGCAGAGGACTCGATATGGCTTTTTGCGCTGCTTCCTTGGCCCGGTTTTCTCCTGATGCCATGCCTACTCCCATGATTGCCATACCCCTTTCGCTCATTATGGTCTTTACATCCGCAAAATCGACCACGACATGCCCTGAGCCGACGATGAGATCGGAGATGCTTCTCACTGCGTTTAAGAGGACTTCATCCGCTTTGAGAAAGGCTTCCATGATGGTCATATGCTTACCGCCTATGGAGAGGAGTCTCTGGTTAGGGATGGTGATCAGAGAGTCAACCCTGGTCTTGAGCTGTCCCACGCCGTATTCCGCCTGTTTCATCCTGTCCCTTGCCTCAAAGGCAAACGGTTTTGTTGCAATTGCCACGGTGAGTGCGCCCAGTTCTTTTGAAATCTCGGCAATGACGGAGGATGCCCCGGTGCCGGTGCCCCCTCCCAGACCGCAGGTAATAAATACCATGTCCGCGCCCTGCAAGTGGTCCCTTATCTTATCCACGTCCTCAAGGGCCGCTTTCTTGCCTATCTCCGGGTCGGCACCTGCACCTAGGCCCCGGGTGAGTTTCTGTCCTATCTGGATTTTGAGGGGCGCTTTGCACATGGCCAACGATTTCACGTCTGTGTTGACGGCGATAAACTCCACCCCCTGCACGTTCGTTTCGACCATGTTGTTTAGAGCGTTGCAGCCGCCTCCGCCCACGCCGACAACTTTCAGTTTTGCTGAAAAACCGTTTGTTTCATCCATATAAAACGCTGTGTTCACCGCGTACCTCCTCAAAAGATTTCTTTAAACCAACCTCTCATCTTGTCAAGTAATTGTCTGCTGTTTATCATCTTCCCAAACTCTCTGACGGGATAGAATCCCTGTTTTTTCACCTTCCCTGCCTTGAATCCGTGTAGGAGAAGACCGACTCCTGTGGCATATATGGGGTTATTCACCACATCGACAAGCCCCCCGACGCCAATGGGATAGCCTC
The DNA here is from genome assembly GCA_031274925.1 of Syntrophobacterales bacterium. NCBI lineage: Bacteria > Pseudomonadati > Thermodesulfobacteriota > Syntrophobacteria > Syntrophobacterales > Syntrophobacterales bacterium. The sequence goes on from JAISPL010000057.1 coordinate 81,612, forward strand.
TGCGTGCCGGAAGATTGAAGATGCCTTCCACATACTCTGGCAGTCCCTCCAGGTTTGAACATCCCCCGGTGAGCACCACGCCCGATGCGAGAAGTTTCTCGGAACCCGATTTCCGTATCTCTTCGTAAATAACGGATGCTATTTCCTCTACCCGGGGCTCTATGATGTCCGCAAGAGTCTTGCGCATGAGGGTCCGGGGTTTCCTCCCCCCCACGCTCGGCACGTCGATCGTTTCATTTGCCCCGATCACATCCGAGGATGCGCACCCGTATTTTTTCTTTATTTTTTCCGCCTCCTCAAGTGGAGTGCGAAGGCCGATCGCGATGTCGTTGGTAATATTGTTTCCCCCGAAGGGCAGAACGGATGTGTATTTTATGCTCCCATTCGAGAAGACGGCGATGTCGCTTGTGCCGCCGCCCATATCCACCAGGGCTACTCCGATCTCCTTTTCTTCCGCCGTGAGCGTTGCCTCGGAGGAAGCAATCTGGGCAAGGACGATTTCCTGGACGGTGAGTCCTGCGAGCTTGCAGCACCGCATTATATTCTGGGCCGACGAGACGCTCCCGGTAATAATGTGAACCTTGACCTCAAGCCTCACGCCCGATATGCCTGTTGGATCCCATATCCCGTCCTGGTCATCTACAATAAACTCTTGAGGAATTACGTGAATAAGCTCCCGGTCCGCAGGTATGGCGACTGCCTTGGCCGCATCAATCGCCCTGGTTATATCGTCCGCTTTGACTTCCTTATCCTTGATCGCCACGACCCCGTTGCTGTTGAAACTCTTTATATGGGGTCCGGCAATGCCGGCGAGACAACCTTCGATCTTTACCCCCGCCATAAGCTCGGCTTCCTCGACAGCCTTTTTGATGGAATTGACGGTGCTGTCCATGTTGACGACCACGCCTTTTCGGAGGCCGGTGGAAGGGTAGGATCCGATCCCGATGACATTGATCTTGTCTTCTATGACCCGGGCCACGACAACGCAGATCTTCGTGGTTCCAACGTCAAGGCCTACAAGGAGCCCTCCTTCCTCTTTCAGCATATCAACCCTTCCTTTCCTGGATTATGGCACCCTTCTCAAACCGCGCATCTATGCATTTTATCAGGAGCCCTCTTTTTTTGGCATCCTCAAAAACCGTGACCGCCCTTTTCAGCCTCTTGTCCTGATCCTCTTTTCCAAGGATGATCTCCACGCCGCTTTCAAGGCCAAAAAGAGTGATGCTTCCTTCATTGTAGTAAATCTCGGAAAGACTCTCTTTCTTTAGCAATCCCCCTTTAATCCAAGAGCTTACCTCACGGTAGACGCTTTTCACATCGCCTTTGTCACGGGCATTTATAATAAAGAGGCCCTTCCCATCTCCTTTTATGAGTCCTCTGTAAGGTTCTCCGTCCTCATCAAGTACGTGTATATTCCCTCCGCCGTCCACCCACAGGGCACAGGGCTTCTTTTCCTTCACGTCGATAAGGATGGAAAAGGGGTACATGCGTTTGACACTCACCTTTTTCACGAAAGGATGGGACGCGATCATCTCTTTCATTTTCGCCGCATCTATTTTGAGAAGACTTTCCCTGAGTAAAGGAGATATTTTGTTCATTATATCCGCTTCTCCTAATTGTTGCACACCGCTTATCCTGACGTTCTTGAGAAAAAATATAGGTTCATCCTTCGAAAAAAGATAGATGAGGGTCAGAACCGACAAAGCGCATACTGGTATAAGGAAAAGCATGGAGAGTATCTTTTTCATATCTTCAGTGCGGCCCCCAGCAAAATTTCCTCCACGAGACCGTCAAAGGTTCCTCCGAGATTGATCCATGCCTTCGGTACGAGGGAGTTTTCCGTCATGCCCGGCGACGTGTTTATATCAATTACCATGGGCACTTCGTTTTCGATAAGCATGTCAATCCTCACAGAACCTGCTAGATCAAAGACTCCGCATACTTTAAGAGCCGTATCAACAGACCTCTTTTCCGCCGTCTCACTGACGGGTGCTGGGACGATGTATTCCGTCATACCCTTCGTATATTTCGCCTTGAAATCATAGAACCCGCTCGCCGGCCTCACCTCTATCGTCGGAAGGGCCTGGCCGTTCACCACCGCCACAGTGATCTCCGGGCCTTTCACAAACTTTTCCACCAACACCTTTTTGTCATATCGAAATGCGGTCTCCAGGGCATCATTCTTTTGAGAGTCCTCCCGGACAACGGAGATGCCTATGGTCGAGCCTTCGTTTGCGGGCTTCACCACAAAGGGGAGCGGGAAATCCACCGCATCTCCACGGGTTGCCACCGCATAGTCCGGTGTGGGAAGCCCAATACCTGAAAGAATGAGTTTCATAGCGATCTTGTCCATGGCGGTCGAGGATCCGAGAACGCCAGGACCTGTGTAGGGAATGCCCATAATCTCGAGAAGTCCCTGGACCGTGCCGTCTTCGCCCCACTTCCCATGAAGGGCAATATAGGCCACCTCGATTTTCTCATCCGTCAGCCTTTCAATCAAGCCTGAGGCCGGATCGATTGCCGATACGTGATAGCCCTTTCTTCGGAGCGCCTCCATGACGGCGTTGCCGCTCTGCAATGAAATCTCGCGCTCGGATGACCTGCCTCCCATGAGGACGCCTATTTTTTTCTGTTTCATGTGAACTTTATCCATCAAACCCCCAGAGTTCCACCTCTTCTTCAAGAGAGACGCCCTGTTTTTCGTAAACCTCAATCTTTACCTTATCTATAAGCGTCTTTATATCAGCCGCTGTCGCATTGCCGAGATTGATGATAAAATTAGCATGTTTCTCTGAAACCTGGGCGTCGCCGGCTCTCACGCCCTTCAACCCTGCCTGTTCAATGAACTTCCAGGCAGGCTCTCCTTCCACACTCTTGAACACGGAACCGGAGGAAGGGTACTCCATAGGGTGCTTCCTCCTCCTCTCTTCGTACACGTAGTCCATATCCTTTATGATTTCGGCCCTGTCCTTCGCCGTGAGAAAAAACCGGGCACCAAGCACGCACTGGGAAGACTTTATCGGAGAGTTCCTGTATCCGAACCCGTCTCCCGTATCCGCCGTGGATTCCTTTACATCCGTCCGGTCCACCAGCCTTACTTCCTTCAATGTATCCGATACGACGGACCCGAAACTGCCCGCGTTCATTTTTACGGCGCCTCCTACAGTACCTGGTATACCGAATAGTTTTTCGAGGCCTGAGAGTCCGCGCTTCGTGTTCTCCTGTATGAACTGCGTAAGAGAAAGTCCGCCTGAGACTTCAGCCATTACGCCATCCCCGGCTTTCAGGTATCTCATATGCTTCATTTCCGTTGTCCTGATGAGGGCTTCGTCCAGGCCCTTGTCATGGACTATAATATTCGTCCCATTCCCCATGAACCTCGATTTGATCCCCTCACTATTCAGTCTATTCAATATGGTAATCAGATCTTCCTCGTCAGAAGGATACACGAGGAATCTCGCCGATCCCCCAACCTTCATGGAGGTATACCGTTTCATGGGGATGTCCGTCATTATGGTCCCCTTCACTCCTTTCCAGTCCATACGGATTTGAGCCTTTCATCGATTTTGTTCACATCGCCGGCGCCAAGGGTGATTACCACATCGCCTGGCTTCGCATTCTGTAATACCAGCTCGGCTGCGTCCTCTTTTGATGGAGCGAACATTACATTTTTGTGTCCGCTGGCCTTAATTTTCTCTGCAAGGATATATCCAGAGACCCCTTCTATCTTCTCTTCCGATGCGGCGTATATCTCCGTGACGATAAGAAGGTCGGCTTCGTTGAAGGAGGTGACGAACTCGTCCATAAGGGCACTGGTCCTGGTATATCTGTGAGGCTGGAAGATCACCACTACCCTGCCTTTCCACATGCTCCTCACGGCGGAGAGCGTGGCCCTTATCTCTGTCGGGTGATGACCGTAATCGTCTATGAGTTTGATGCTACCGTCCCACTTTACTTCGAGTCTTCTCTGTATGCCGGAGAAATCTTTCAGGGCGTCCCTGATGGCTTCGAAAGGAATATCAAGCTCAATGGCCACGCCGATTGCGGCCAGCGTGTTCCTCACATTATGGATACCTGGCAGGGTAAGGCTGATGTCTCCGAGTCCATACTCCCTGTAAATGACTTTGAACGTGGTCTGAAAGCCGTTATAAGTAATGTTTTCAGCCCTGAGATCGGCCTGTTTCGAGAGTCCGTAGGTCATATATCGCCTCTTTAAGGACGGGATCAGGCTCTGGAGATTGGCGTTGTCGATACAGATGATGTCGAGGCCGTAGAAGGGCACCTTGTTCAGGAATGTCAGGAACGCTGACTTTATCTCGGTTATATCTTTGTAGAAATCAAGATGTTCCAGATCAATGTTGGTTACCACCGCAATAGTGGGGAAAAGGAGAAGGAATGTGCCGTCGCTCTCATCGGCCTCCGCCACGAGATATTTACTATCGCCGAGTTTCGCGTTGCTGCCAAGGCTTTTCAGTTTCCCTCCGATTACGCATGTGGGATCTATTCCCGCATAGCCGAGAATGGAAGAGACAAGGGATGTGGTCGTGGTCTTGCCGTGAGCGCCTGCTACCGCGATACTGTATTTCATCCTCATGAGTTCCGCGAGCATCTCGGCCCTCTGTATCACCGGCACGAACTGTTCTCTCGCCTTCAGGACCTCCGGGTTATCGGTCTTTACCGCCGACGAGACTACCACTACGTCCGCGTCTTCGACATTTTCTACCCTGTGACCCTGAAATATCCGTGCTCCCATGCGTTCCAGTCTTTCCGTTGTATCCGTTTTCCTGAGATCCGAACCCGTCACCTTGAAGCCGAGATTAAGGAGCACCTCTGCGATGCCGCTCATCCCTATTCCGCCTATACCGACAAAATGTATCTTATCTATCTTATGAAATACCATGAAACATCCCCCTGATGATCCTTTCTGCCGAATCTTCTATATAAATTTTTCCTATGTTTTCTCCCATCTTTGCGATCAGCCCCGGTTCGCGCATCAGATGGAGCGCCACCTCGTAGAGCCGCTCCCCTGTCGCCTCATCGTCTGCGATTACATATCCTCCCCCCTCATTCTCCACACACTGGGCGTTTTTCCATTGGTGGCCCCCTGCGGAATAGGGATAGGGGATCATGATCGCCGCTTTTTTGAAGAAGGCCAGCTCGAATATGGTGCTTGCCCCGGCCCGTGATATCACTACGTCGGACAGGCCATAATACTTTTCCATCGTGTCTGTAAAAGGGAAGATCTCGTGACGAACGCTGCTCTTGCCGTATGCTTCCCTGATACGCTCAAAGTCTTGGGGTCCTGTCTGATGATACAGGATTACGTTATGGTGATTTTCCATGTAAGGGAGCATGGCGATGATCGCTTCATTGATGCTTCTTGCGCCTCTGCTACCTCCGAAGACGAATATACCGAACGTCTTTTCATCCTTTGCCATGCCGGACTTTGTGAGTCCTTTTCTCATGGGATTTCCTGTATGGGATACCCTTTTTGTTTTGAGATAGCTCTTAGTCTCGTCGAAACTTATGAACGTCCATTTTACGAACCAGGAGAGTATCTTATTCGCAAGTCCCGGCTGCACGTTCTGCTCATGGATGAAACTTGGCACCCCAAGGATGACTGCAGCGAGAACGACGGGCACGGAAGTAAATCCTCCCATTCCCAGGACCGCATCCGGTTTCTCTCTTTTTATCATTGCCATGGCGACAAATACACCCGTGATCACGCTTATAAGGGTCGAAAACTTCTTCAAAGCCGACTGCCCGAGGAACTGTTTCGCTTTTATATAGAGAATTCTGAATCCACGCTTCGGGATGATGCTGCTCTCCATACCGTAAGGGGTGCCAATAAATACCGCTTCATTCCCCCGGTCCAGACCTGTAAAAGCTTCCGCCACCGCAATGCCAGGAAATATGTGACCACCTGTACCTCCCGCTGAAATGAAAAGTTTCATATCCGGCCTCCCCCTCCCTTCAACATGATCCCCATGAGGGGCGCAAGGATAATGAGGGTGATTACGGGCTGGTAAAGGAGTCCTGCCGACATCCTGAACCCGAGGACGAAAAGGATGTCTACTGCCACGTAAATAAATCCGAAAAAAGCCAGCATTTTTAATGCTCCGGGTTTTTTCAGGAACCCCATGAAACTGAAGGCAAGCATGGTGAATGTGACCGCCAGTAGGAGGTATTTATCCATACTGCCCATGGGTAACCCGGCGCAGGTAATGGCCGTCTTCTTTATGAGAAGGTAGACGAGAATACCCAAGGCATAACAGCCCATGAGAATGGAAAGACGCCCCCTCTCCATGATGAAGAGGAAAAGGATAATAGCGGCGGACATGGCGATGAGTAAGAGAGGTCTTCCCAGAAGGAAAAGATTGAAGCATACGGAAAGAAAGAGTATCGACAGGGCAGTTGCTTCTTTGTGCAGCCCATTGTCCTTTTCCCACATAGAGACAAGGTAAAATGCGATCCCGTAAAAGGAGAGAAGCATAGTCACCGGCTCAACGACGGGCTGTTTGCGGATCGACGGATAGAAGAAGAATGTTGCTGTCGCGAGAAGGGAGAGGGCGATCACGGGGTACTTCATGGCAAGTATATAAGGCCCTGGAATACGCCCGATAAGATAGCAGGAAGCAAGACCGGCAAATATGAGAAGGGTCTTGACAAGGGTAAACTCTCGGAAAATGCCATAAAGGAGCAAAGCAGCAAGTATGTAAATCGTCACCTTCTTCATAGCGATTCCACAATCCTCTTGAAAATATTGCCTCGTTCTTTGTAATCACGGAACATGTCAAAACTTGAGCACATGGGGGAGAAGAGAACGCTGTCACCTCTGTCCGCCACGGCGAGAGCCCGTTCCACCGCACCAGTAAGGTCTTCTTCCATATACGTCACGGTAAACCCGCTCAATTCTTCCGCGATTTTCTCTTTTGCCTCTCCTATCAGGATCATGGCCTTTATCTTACCCATAAGACCGGCAACAGTCTGGTAACTCCCCCCTTTGTCTTTGCCCCCCGCGATGAGGATTACATTTGAATCCATGCTCTCAATTGCTCTTTTTGCGGCATCAACGTTCGTGGCTTTCGAGTCATTATAGAACGTGATCCCCTTGAGCGTCCTCACGGGTTCTACCCTATGGGCCAGTCCTGTAAAACCGCTCACTACTTCCTCTACGGCGTCCTGTTCTATATTGTGCGCGTGGGCAACGATAAGGGCAGCCAGGATATTCTCCGTATTATGAATGCCTACAAGGCGCGATAAAGCCCTTTTGTAGAGAAATTCCTCTCCTTTTATGCGCACATGCATGGTGTCCCCTTCCAGGAAGGCACCTTCTTCCAAGGGCTCTTTGGCGGAGAAAAAGTACGTCCGGGCCTTCACCAGGTCCTTGACAGGGAGACCTTTTCCTATGATCGCATAGTCCGATTCGGTGCTGTTCTCGAAAATCCTGTATTTCGCCCTGATGTATTCATCATAACTTCGGTATCTGTCGAGATGGTCTTCCGTGATATTGAGGAGGACCGCCGTCCCCGGATGAAACGTATTGATTGTCTCGAGTTGAAAACTGCTCACTTCCAGGATAATATATGGCGCCTTTTTCCCTTCCCTCACGTAATTTATGAAGGGATTTCCGATATTTCCTCCCACGAAGACGCCGGGATAGACCTTCTCGAAAATTTCCCCTATGAGGGTCGTGGTAGTGGTCTTTCCGTTAGTGCCAGTTATGGTGATGATCGGTTCATCCACGAAGCGAGCCGCAAGCTCCAACTCTCCTATCACCGGTATACCTTTCCCCCTTGCCTCTCTGAGAAATGGTTCCTCACTGTCGATGCCGGGACTTATGACGATCATGGGAAAGGACAGAAAGAGATCCCTGTCGTGGCCGCCGAAAATACCCTTGAATTTGACCCCATTCAATGCCGCGAGGGACTCATTCAGGTCTTCTTCACGCTTCGCGTCGGTGACGGCAACCCGTTTTCCCATCCCGGCTAGGAATCTGGTAAGGGCAATGCCCGTCTTGCCGAGGCCTGCAATCAATATATCATCAGGCAAGTCCATTTCCTTCTCTTTAATCTTAAACATCTTTTTCCCTGCCGTTGTCTCCATATCGGCTGCCATCTATCTCAGTTTCAGTGTGCTTAACGCAATGAGTGCGAGGATTATGGATATAATCCAGAACCGAACCACGATTTTTCCTTCGTTCCAGCCCTTCAATTCGAAATGATGGTGTATTGGTGCCATCATGAAAACCCTCTTCCCTCGCCACTTGTAAGACAGGACCTGAATGATTACCGAAAAAGTCTCCATCACGAAAATTCCTCCTACGATGGCAAGGAGTACCTCCTGTTTTATGATGATTGCAATCACCGCAAGCGACGCGCCTAAGGACAGAGAACCCGTATCTCCCATGAACAGTTCTGCAGGGTACGTGTTATACCAGAGAAAGCCAATGCCCGCTCCAAGCATGGCTCCGCAGAGTATAGTCAATTCCCCAGCCCCCCTCACATAGAATACCTGCAGGTACTGGGCGAAAATTACGTTGCCCACTAGGTACGCGAAGAAAAGGAATGTGGAGCAGACGGTAAGTACCGGACCGATGGCGAGCCCGTCGAGGCCGTCCGTAAGGTTCACCGCATTAGACGATGCAACGATAATGAATACGCAAAGAGGGATATAAAACAAGCCTATATTGAGAATGACATTTTTGAAAAAAGGTATGGTGAGATGGGTATTGAAGTCTTTCATGGAATAGAGGAAGCCGCTGACCAGGAGGGCGAAGAATATCTGAAAAAGAAGCTTTGTCTTTCCCGAAATACCCTTACCTTTTATGTTTCTCAATTTCCTTGAGTCGTCCATGAAGCCTATGGCCCCGAAGGCGAGCATTGCGAAAGTCACGAGCCATATGTACTCATTCTTCAGGTCCGCCCAGACGAGAGTGGGAATGATGGTAGAAACGAGGATCACGAAGCCGCCCATGGTGGGTGTTTCCGATTTCTCGGCGTGCCTTTCCGGCACATCCTCTCTTTTCCTGTTCTTTATCTTCCATTCCGTGAATTTCCTTATGACGTAAGGAGTAAGAAAAAAACTTATTAGGAGGGCAGAGAGAATGGCAAGGACAGTCCTGAATGTGATGTACCGAAAGACGTTGAAGCCAGAAAATTTCACATGAAGTGGATAGAGGAGATGGTATAGCATTAGGCCAGCGCTCCCACGATTTCCTCCATACGCGCCGCCCGTGAGCCTTTCACGAGAACTACATCCCCTTCCTCCATAATGTCGTTCACATAATTCACAAGGCGTTCCTTATCTTCAAAGAGTATTGCCCGTTCGTTGCCCAACTCGTCGAAGGTCTCTTTTACGTACTCTCCCACCAAGGCAATGAGGCGGATCGACGTAGTTTTCAGGAATCTCCCCAACTCCCTGTGATAGAAGGCTGTTTTCTCTCCCAGTTCCCTCATGTCCCCGAGGATCGCCACCCTTTTACCTCGACAGGGCAGGTCTTCGATGGTGCGGACCGCCCACTCCACGGAAGCAGGATTGGCATTGTATGTGTCGTCGATCACCATGAATCCCCTTTCGGACTGCTTGGCAGTGAACCGCATGGAGAAGGCGCCGAAAGTCTCGACGGTCTCTTTTATCTCTTTTGCACCGAGACCAGCGCTGTATGCGAGGGCTGAGGCGGCAAGGATATTGTAAAGGTTGTGCCTACCGAGGAGACGTGTACGTGCTGTAAGGCTTTCCCCAGGGAATGTGATGGTGATCTCGGAGCCTTCCCAGCCAAGGTCTTTATCGATATTCAACCGGAAGTCCGCTTCATTCGTAATGCCGTACAGTAGAGCTTCCCGGCCTGCATCACGGTACCGGCGCATGATGTGAGGGTCATCGGCATTGACAAGCACTTTCCCCCTACTCTTCGTAAAACGGAAAAGATCAAGTTTTTCCTCAAGAACACCTTCAAGATCTGAAAGCCCTTCCAGGTGGGAGGCATTTATGTTGGTAATAAGAGAAAGGTCGGGCTGCGTTGTCGTCGCGAGGGCCTGTATCTCACCCTTATTGTTCGTTCCCAGTTCGTATATAAGGACTTCCGGTTCTCCTGCAATGGCGAGGATGTTTTTTGACACGCCTATGAGGTTGTTGAAATTCTTTTCGTTATAGGCAACAACGAAAGACCTCTTCATCATATCGACGAGTATTTCCTTGGTTGTCGTCTTCCCATTGCTCCCCGTAAGGGCGATACATCTCCCGGCCATGCGTTCTTTTTTCCACCGGGCGAGATCCAGAAGCGCTTGCGTCGTGTCATCCACGAGAATCACCGTTCCTCTCCCGCCTCTGCATATGTCCACGCGCCTCTTTTCGCAGATCGAGCCGCCCAGGGATGTCTCGTACGCATCATTAATATAGAGATGGCCGTCGAAATTGGCGCCAGGGAGAGGTACGAAGAGATCCCCCACGCCGATGGTCCTTGAATCCGTAGACACGGCAACAAACATATCCTTTTCTATTCGGAGCGGTACACCGCATACCGCCTCTACCACGTCATCTACGCGCCACATCAAGGCACTCCTTTGCAATTTCCATGTCGCTGAAGTGAAACTTCCGGTCCCCGACGATCTGGTAATCCTCATGGCCTTTGCCCGCGATCAGCACCACGTCGTTCTCCCGGGCCATTTTGATACCCTGGTAAATGGCCTCTCTTCTGTCCTCAATCACCGCAAAAGGACCCCCGTTGAATCCTGCTGTGATATCGTCAATGATTATTCCCGGCTTTTCGCCCCTCGGATTGTCCGAAGTAACGATGGAATAATCGGCCAAATGGGATGCAATGCTCCCCATTATGGGCCTCTTCGTAGTATCTCTGTCTCCGCCGCACCCGAACACGACGATGAGCCGCCCCTTTTTCAGGCGGGTAAGAAGTTCGAGCGCTTTCTTCAGGGCGTCAGGGGTATGGGCGTAGTCGATAAAGACCGGTATTTCTTTGGAGTTCATAACCCTTTCCAACCTGCCGGGCACCCCATGAAGTGATTCCACCCCCTTCTTTACTGCTTCGGCGGAAAACCCCGCTCCGTACCCGAAAAGGCACGCGGCCAGGATATTCGACGTATTGAAGCGGCCGACAAGGGAGGACGAAATGGACATCCTTTCTCCCATGACGGAGACCTCAAGAGAAAGTCCGTCAATACATTCCCGGCCCCGTAAAAGGTATGCGTTGGCTTCCTTTCTCGTCGAGTAATAGATGGTTTCGACTGACGTGTCCGGCGTGAATCCCGGGGCAGCCGGATCGTCCATGTTGAGTATCGCCCATTTCATCTCCTTGCTACTGTCCTTGAGATGATGAGAAAAGAGAAGCTCCTTGGCTTTCGCATATTTTTCAAATGTTTCATGATAATCAAGATGGTCATGGGTCAGGTTTGTGAAAATTCCCATGTTGAACTCCACACCTTCGACCCTCTTTTGGTCAAGGGCGTGGGAGGAGACTTCCATGGCCACTAATTCTGTACCGGAGGTACGCATTTCATTCAGGAGACTGTGCATTTCCACAGCGCCCGGAGTTGTATTCGGCGCAGGGAAAACCCTGCCTCCATATCGATACGAAATGGTGCCTATGATCCCTGCCTGCTTTCCAGCTCCAACTGCAATGGATTCCATGAGGTAAGTGGTAGTTGTCTTGCCGTTCGTTCCTGTAACGCCCGCGATGAAGAGGTCTCTTGAGGGCATGCCGTAGAACCGTGACGACACGGTTCCAAGAAGCCCCTCCACATTGGAGGCAATAATCAGGCAATCCACCGGGACAGAGGGGATCTCAGATTCTGACACTACGACCCGCGCACCTCTTTTCACCGCCTGAACGATGAAAGATGCGCTTTTTTTTGTGCAGAAAAACATGTAGCCTTCCGCTGCCATCCTGGAATCCTTCGTAATGCCCTTGATCTCAATATCCGTATCGCCGTGTATGCCCTCAATCGCCAGTCCGTCCAAAAGCCAGGAGAGCTTCGTCATCTGCTTACCCTCCCGTATATTATGCATTCCGTCTCCCCGCTTACCCTCTGGAAAGGCTTAGGCTCCTGGTTTGTCACGTTTCCGCCCCCATAAACTTTTATCTTCGAGGTCTTTGCCGATAATTTTTCGATGGCGTCTTTGATCGTAAGATTGGAAAGGTTGGGCATCAGCCACTCGTTACTTTCCCTGTCGCGCTGCTCTTTGGCCACGCCTGCGGTTTTGACGAACGCGAATCCGCTCTTACCATACACAACGCTTACTCCGCCCACGCAAAAAGGGAAAAGCTTTTCATAATCCGCTGGGACGTGTCTGTCATAAAGGCCGAGCAGCATCTTTTTCTCGACCCCGTAGCCTTTCCCGAGGATCACATCGTCAATTCCGTCATCTTGTACGTGAATTATTCCCTCTTTTCCGAGAAAACCGTATATCTGTTTTTTACCGATGGTTTTAGAGACGCTTCTTAGGCCTTCCTGGTCTTTATCCTTTAGTATGTCGAGGGGTTTCTTCCAACTGGAGCCATTATATCCATCTTTTTTTATGAAAATCAAACCATCCTTGTCGAGCCAACCCTCTTTTATCGCGTAGGTTACAATAGGAACAGCGATAAAGAGAGACGGCTCTATGGTTCCTTCGCTGTGAAGCGATCCTTCAAGGACCTCGGCCGATGGCTTCTGTAGTGGGTTTTTAGGCAAGATGGCGACGTTGGCCTCTTTCTGGTCCGGTACTCCTTGTGCGGGCTCCGTCACAACCGGAGCGGAAGGGACGGCGGATGCCTTCAAAGTTGACCGCTCGTAGCCGTAACGGGTCGCCGGTATGACCATGGCCATACTGTTCGGCGTTATCTTCTTGCCCGCCGCGATTCTCTTCATACTCATTCTTTCAGTAAAACCCAGACCTGCCATTACGTACATGACAAATATGGCTGTGCAGACGAAAAAGGCTCTTTTTTTGGCCTTCTTATTCATTTCTTAATACCAAAACCTCTTCCTCTCTCGGCTTCTTCAGGCCGAGCCTCTCTTTCGCCTTCAACTCAATATATCTCCCACGTGTGATGCCCGCGAGCTCGACTTTCAGCTTTTCATTCATCTCGCAGACTGTCCGTTCCTTCCCCAGTTTCTCGATCAGATCCTCTCTTTGTCTGTTGTAACTGTTTCTCGTAAAGATCGAGACGAACACAAAGGCGGTAATGCCGATAACTACTAACAAGGTGGAGTGAATGCTCCTCCGATAGCAGGTCTCTTTTTTAAACGAAACATATATCTTCTGCATAATCCACCCCTTGCTACAGTTTCTCTGCGACTCTGAGTTTTGCGCTCCTTGCTCTTGGGTTCAAAAGCACTTCCGGTCTCTCCGGCCGGATTGGCTTTTTCGTAACCAATCTCAGCAAAGGTGAACCCCTGAAAGTTTCCTTTACGATCCGGTCTTCAAGAGAATGGAAGGATATGACACCGATCCGCCCCTTCGGGGCGAGCATGGCGATGGCATCACTTAGTCCTGACCGCATATTGTTAAGCTCCTGATTCACCTCTATTCTCAGGGCCTGAAACGTCTTCGTGGCAGGGTGGATCTTTCCCTGCCTTTTTTTCGCTTTAAGTATGACGGCGCTCAGTTCTCTCGCCGTAGAAATGGGCTTCTTTTTCCTTTCCTCCACGATCATTCTTGCGATCTTAGGAGCTCTGTACTCTTCTCCAAATTCCTCAATCACGCTTTTAAGAGCTTCATATCCGTACCCATTTACCACGTCATAGGCGGTCACTGGATCCCTGTTATCCATCCTCATGTCGAGAAAAAATTCATCGTTGAAACTGAACCCGCGGTTCCCCATCATCTGGTATGTGGACAACCCCAAGTCGAAAAGGATACCTTCCATGGACTCAATGTCAAGAGAGCGCAAAATGCGCCCCAAGTCTCTGAAGTTCCCTCTCACCAATGTTACTCTTTTCTCGAATGCGCACAGCTTCTCTTCCGCGGTCCTCAGATTGTCCTCGTCCACATCAAGACCTACAAGCCTTAGATATTTTTGCCTCTCTAATATGGCATACGAGTGGCCTGCGCCACCGACCGTCGCGTCGACAAAAAGACCTGTGCCGATTCCAACCAGATTGTCCAATACCTCTTCAAGGAGAACAGGTATGTGGGTAACGCCCATCAGAGACCGAAATCAGAAATAATCTGGCCCATTTGCAGTGGATTGGACATTACTTTTTCCATCTGCTCCTCAAATTTCTCGTGGGCCCATATCTCTATTTTGCTAGTCATTCCGGCGATTGTGACATCTTTCCTGATGCCCGCGTAGCTTTTCAACGATTGTGGTATGAGGATCCTCCCGAGCTTGTCTATTGGGCACTCAAAGACTCCGGAAAAGAAGAATCTCAGGAAATTCCTATGCTCCTGGCTGGGAGATGGATTGTTCGATATCCGCTGCTGTACAGACTCCCACTCCCTGTAAGGGTAGGCGACGATACATGTCTCAAGGTTGGTGAGCACGAGCCTCATGTCGTAATTCGAGGAAAGGATTTCTCGGAATTTAGAGGGTATACTCACTCTGCTCTTGTCGTCTATGGAGTAGTCATACCTTCCCGAAAACATTTTTATCCCACCTTATAACACACTTTACCACTCTAAACATATATACCTCCACGCAATAGTTTGTCAAGGTTTTTTTGGGAAATATCTGCCATTTAAAGCGCCTGAAACAGGCCAGTATGCAGGTAAAATTACCGGCGGTGGGAAGAGGCTTCGCAGTCGTTTCCGGCAAGGATGTCTCTTTCAGAACTGTATTACGGCTTATCATCTGTGTCTACCCTCTAAATCACATTGTATGTGGCGGCGCATAGCGCGGCCCAAGCGCCCTCGCCGGCTATGCCTTAAGCGATTGTCGCCTTCACAGTGGGTGGGATCGACGGCCCGGAGAGAAGAGGGGGTGAGCGGTGAGAGAAAGGGAGGGGAGAGTCAAACAGTTTGACAAGAAGGGGGCAAATGGGCTACTCTTACATGCTTTAATTTCTATTCAAACGGACTTGCGATGAGCGCCAGGGGAACCATAAAAATTGATACCGAACGATGCAAGGGGTGTTCGTTCTGCATCGAATTCTGTCCGAAAAATACCATCACTCTTTCCAACAAGCTGAACATCAAGGGTTACTTTACTGCTCAGCTTCAAGAGAATGACCAGTGCACAGGCTGCGCCACATGCGCCCTTATGTGTCCTGAAGTGGCGATAGAGGTTTACAAGACATGAAGCGGCTCATGAGCGGAAATGCAGCCTTGGGAGAGGCGGCAGTCCTTGCAGGGTGCACATGCTATTTCGGGTACCCCATCACGCCCCAGAACGAACTTACCGAATACATGGCAAAGAGAATGGCTGAAGTGCCGGGCGGTGTCTTCATTCAGTCCGAAAGCGAGATCGCGGCAATCAACATGGTCTTAGGCGCAAGCGTCGCAGGGGCAAGGGCCATGACTTCATCAAGCAGTCCGGGTATAAGTCTGAAGCAAGAGGGTATATCGTACCTTGCGGCTGACGAGCTGCCCGCAGTCATTGCCGACATGGTGCGTGGCGGACCCGGCATGGGAAACATCTCTCCGGCCCAGTCGGATTATCTCCAGGCCACAAGGGGTGGTGGACACGGCGATTACAAGACCATCGTCCTTGCGCCCGCGTCCGTCCAGGAGTTGGCCGATCTTGTGCCTGTTGCTTTCGATCTTGCTGACGAATACCGGAATCCTGTAATCATCTTAGGTGACGGCATGCTGGGTCAGCTTATGGAACCCGTTAGTTTTGACCATATAAAACCACCCGCTGAATTTCCAAAAGACTATATTTTGAACGGAGCAAAAGGGAGACCTTCCCGCATGATCCACTCCCTTCTTTTCGATACGAAACTTGAGGAAGAACACAACTGGAAGCTTTACAGGAAATTCCAGAGGATAGAACAGAACGAGGTCCGCTTTGAAACATTCATGCTTGAAGACGCAGAAATGGTTGTCATCGCATACGGTACCTCCGCAAGAATTGCGAAAGGAGCCATCAAAAGGCTCCGGCAGGAGAACCTGAAAGTAGGTCTTATACGGCCAATCACCGTCTGGCCGTTTCCGACAGAGATCATCCAGGAAACCGCGAACCGTGTGGAGAATTTCTTTGTCTTTGAGATGAGCACCGGTCAGTTGATAGAAGACGTGAAACTCGCCCTCGGCGGAAAGAGACACATCCACTTCTACGGGCGGCCGGGTGGAGTGATCCCCACCCCGATTGAGCTTTACCGGGTAACATCCCGCCATTACTATCAGGCAGTGCGGGAGAAGAGCCAATGAAACAGATATACGGGCGTCCCAAGATTTTAAAAGAGGCGCATTTCCATTATTGCCCTGGATGTGGGCACAGCATCGTAAATCGGCTCATCGCGGAAGTGGTGGAAGAGATGAAGCTCCGGGACAAGATCATCTGTGTGGCCCCCGCAGGTTGCGGGATGCTTCTCTATAACTATTTCGATATAGACACCCTTGAGTCAGCCCATGGCAGGGGTGCTGCCGTATCTACGGGTATCAAGCGCGTGCTCACCGACAGTCTCGTCTTTTCGTACCAGGGTGACGGTGACCTCGCCGCCATAGGCACCGCCGAAGGTTTCCATGCGGCTAACCGAGGAGAGTTGATCACCGTAATCTTCGTGAATAACGGGGTCTATGGGATGACGGGTGGGCAGATGGCGCCCACCACGATTCTGCGGCAGGTGACCACCACTTGTCCGGCGGGCAGGAATCCTGATTCCGCAGGACATCCCGTAAAGATATGCGAAGTTTTCTCCATGCTTGACGGCACGTCATACCTCGAAAGAGTTGCCGTTAATAAACCGGCTGCGGTCATACAGGCAAAAAAAGCGATCGCAAAGGCTTTTCAGCATCAGATAAACAAGACAGGCTTCTCTCTTGTGGAGATCCTCTCCCCGTGCCCCACAAACTGGAAAATGGATCCGATCCGATCGTGCAAGTGGATTGATGAGGTAATGGTAAAAGAGTTTCCTCTGGGGGTAATAAAAGAAGTCACATGCTGATAAAAACTATATTTTCAGGTTTCGGCGGTCAGGGTGTCCTTTCCATGGGGTATACAGTGGCGAATACCGCCATGCTTGAAGGGAAATATGTAACTTACTTCCCCTCTTACGGCGTGGAAGTACGCGGCGGGACTGCAAACTGCACAGTGGTTGTCTCCGATGAGGAGATCGCTTCCCCCGTGGCCTCGGAACCTGACTTCATCGTTGCCATGAACCAGCCGTCTTTCGCCAGATTTCAGAGTATTCTCCAGTCGGGCGGTCTCATATGTGTCAATTCATCAATTGTAGATACCTCGTCCGCGCGGCACGACATTGAAGTCTTTTCTGTTCCCACAACGGAGCTTGCGGAGCAGATCGGGTCAGTAAAAGTGGCCAACATGATACTCCTCGGGGCATTCATCCGGGCGAGCAGTATCATCTCCTTCGATTTTATGATAGAGAACCTTGTCCAGATTTTAGGGGAAGGGAAAGCCAACCTCGTTAAGCTCAACAAACAGGCCCTTGAACTGGGCTTCAATTTTGCAAAGGAGTAGACCGGTTATGTCTATTACACAGATCTCCATTGTTCTGGATAACATCCCAGGGGCAATGTCTCACGTGAGTGAATTGCTGGGCAGGGAAGGGGTAAACATAAGAGCTATCTCCGTAGCAGATACGTCAGATATAAGCGCTGTCCGCTTCGTGGTCGATGATCACGTGAAAGCCCTGCACATTCTTAAAGCCAACGGCATCTCCACCAAGGAGACGGATGTCCTGGCTGTTGAGACACCGGACCATCCCGGAGGACTGAACGCAGTGCTGAAACCTCTCAAAGAGGCGGATATCAATGTCCACTACCTCTATCCCCACCTGGGCAGAATAGGAGGGCACGCCATTGTAATCCTGGGCATCGATAAAATCGAGAGGGCGCAGGAATTACTCAGAACCAACTGGATTAGAACTCTCGGCACGGAAGTCTACAACATCTAAAGGCACCTTCTTTGGCTAAACCTGCATCCTTCTGCCCTTAACGCCAATAGTATGTTGGGATTCAACGAATAATTTGGGTAATAATGGCTGATGTTCAATTTCGCCTGATCTTCTCGTGACTGCGGGAGAAGTGACGGTAACCGCTGGAATGATATACTCTTCTCTTTAAAGATGCCAGTTCATTTGATGTTCGTGGGTGGCCTTTATCAGTGACGGGATTATTCTGTGAACCGGCAAATTTTGTGCTGACCGGTGATTTGGCAGCCGGTCTGCCGGACACGAACGGTCATTCCTCCAACAACCTTTCCATTTCCGCGCAGGTGATCTCCCGAGGGCGGGCTGTTGATTTCGGTCTCATTATGTAATGGAGTAATATCTTATACGTGTTGTAATCGAAAGTATTGTCGGACCGGAATGTCTGTCTTCTGCCATGTTCGTCGAACCGGAACGAGGCAAGGAGGCACCATTGGTCGGCCAGAAAAGCCTCCCCTAATCCGTCTCCCCTTTTTTCTTCAATAAGTATCGGTCCTGTAAAAGGCCATGTTCTTATGCTCCGTCCCGTTATGGCGAGGGCGAACCTCAGATTGTATCGCGAAGGAGACTCCGTGACCGTGTACGGGTCCGAACAAATACCGGAATGACAACAGATGCAGTTCCTCTTCTCGTTCTCCAGCCCCAGTTTTCTCGGGCAGAGTCGGTGCTCTTTTGCCGCCTGCCAGAGGAATTTTTTGGCCTGTTTCACCGACCTGAAAATATTGATCCCATCCTTGAGTTCCTCGACACAGATAATGCCCTGATTCTCGATCAGGACCGTACTGTACCCCCATTCGTCAACTGTTTTTTTCACCACCGCAAGGCTCTCGCTGGTCCTGCGGTTGCAAAGAGGCAGCAGTTCTTTTATCAACCTCAGCTCAAGCAGGAGTGCTCCGAGCTCACCCGCCGTCTCGACTGTCCTTATTTCGGCGGTCTGCCTGAAAATAGCGGCCTCTTTTACGAAACTGCTCTCGTTCGAGAAGTGTGAGTAAACTTTGCTTTTGATATTCTTCCCTTTTCCCACGTAAAGCGGCTTACCGGTCTGGTCATAGAACACATAGACACCGGGGTATTCAGGAAGATTCCTGACGACCGATTCTTCAATAAGGGGCGGCAGCGCGGGGGTCTTTGATATCTTCCTGAAAGCCTCTGTCAGGTATGTTTCCCGAAAACTTGCCGAAAGGATCTTCATAAAATCCCAGATAACCGTTGCGTCACCTAATGCGCGGTGGCGGTCCGTGCACGTCAGACCGAAGCGCTTGATGATGCTGTCGAGACTGTGCTTCCTGTGTTCTGGGAACAGGCGGCGGGAGAGGCGCATGGTGCACAGGCATCTGGCGCTGAAACTGAGTCCTTCGCGGCGGAACTCTTCCCTTACAAACCCGTAGTCAAATTGGGCGTTGTGGGCGACAAAGACTGCCCCGCCCAAGAGCCGGAAGACGTCATTCCGTATCGACGTGAAGGTTGGAGCCTCCCGCAATCCCCTGTTTGTAATACCTGTCAGGCCTTCAACGTAAGGAGAGATAGGGAACTCGGGATCGACGAGGGTAGAGTAAGTTTCGGTAATCTCCCCGTTTTGGACTCTCAAGATTGCAATTTCGATAATACGGTCGAAGGAGGTCATGAGGCCCGTCGTCTCCAAGTCAACAATAGCTAAATCAGAGTTACACATATCGACAAAACCAGCGGTTATTTAATCAGGTTTGGAAAGATAAGTAAAGGAAGGAAAAATTAGTTGCAAAACCCCTTCTGCCCGAAGATCAATCTGCTCCCGTCATGCTCTGAACATGATATGGGAACGACATTACAGGGGTAAAGACCTGAGATAATACCTGATGACCGCGGGGGCTTACTGGCCAAGCAATGCGACAGCCTCCGTTCTGCTGCAATGGGCGTACTCAATCCGCACGTCAAAATCCTCATTTTTTGTCATGTTATGTAAAGTCTCGTTTCCCAATGAGTCCAAAGCGCCGCTTACCACATCGGAAATATCTATTGCGCAACGCTGACAAACCTCAAAAACAGTAAATCCCTGCTCGGTCTCCACCCCGGCCATAGCGTTTGTCATATTGAGATACCGTACTAAACCTTTCATGGAACCTCGTCAGGAGATTGCTGCCTTGCGGTCGGGCTGCGAGCCGCTGTTTTTGTGATCTGTCAAAGTTATTGTGTTATGTGACTCGCTGTTTCTCGCCATCTTCTTATCTATTTTCAAAGCCGGCCCTCCGCCGGCCATATTCGGTGATAAACGAACTGTCACGATCATCTATCGCCCCTTTAAAAGGATCTACAGGAGATAGTCTTTATCCATCTTTTGACGATTTTTCCAGATAATCCGCTTTTACGATACGAATGGCCGCAATCCTTTTTGAAGTAATATAGTCCGTTAGACTTGCCATCAGAATAAGGAGCGCTATCACGGCAATGAGCAATCTCTTCACTCTTTTTACCTGCTAAGTAGTTAATGAAAACTTCGCTTGCCGAGTCTATTATCCATAAATCCTCATTTGATTGCAAGTTGAAAGCCTTGCAAACCTGAGTCTTTCCCGTTAGAATAGATCATGGACGATCTACTGGAGTTTGCCGTCAACTGCGCTTATGAATCAGGGCGCATCCAACGCAAGTACTACGGGAAGAGGTTCGAGATACACCATAAAGGGGAGATTAATCTCGTCACCGATGTGGACTTTGAGTGCCAGAACCGGATCATTGAGCTAATCAAAGCCAGTTTCCCTGACGACGAAGTCATTGCCGAGGAAAAGACAAACTATTACGGTGGGACGAAGAACCGCTGGATTGTCGACCCTCTCGACGGTACCACCAACTACGCTCACGGCTATCCCTTCTTCTGTACCTCCATCGCTTACGAAGAGGAGGGCATGATCACCTTAGGCGTGGTTTATAACCCCATCTTCAAGGAGCTTTTTTTCACGAGAAAAGGCGGGGGTGCATACCTGAACGGAAACAAGATAAGGGTTTCCGGGACCTATGACCTGAAGAAATCATTGGTCAGTACGGGATTCCCTTACGACCTTGCCACCAATCCGAACAACAATGTTGACCACTTCACACGGTTCCTCTTTGAGGCTCAGGCGATTCGAAGGGACGGCTCAGCGGCCCTCAACCTGAGCTACCTCGCGTGCGGAAGATTCGACGGCTTCTGGGAACTGAACCTCAATCCATGGGACGTGGCCGCAGGCGCCCTCATGGTCCTTGAAGCCGACGGAATGATCACCACCTTCAGCGGAGGGGAATATAACATCTATTCTGGTGAGATTCTTGCCTCCAATGGGCTTATCCACCAGAAAATGAGCCATGTTCTGGGAAGAAATTTATAGAAGAAGTTTATAAGGGAATATGCGATTGATGAGATCAGGAATATCGTACAGTTCGGGGCCTGGTGTCCATATTTCCCTCGTTTTTTAGCGGTCCCGGAGGATTATGGTGATGCGCGAGGTTTTGGCGAAACATCCGAACGCTACCTTGGGAATTGGAGTTAGAACTCAAAGAGACGAAGAGTCCCCCAAGTCAGGAACAGACGCCAGAGGGGGGCACATACTTTCAGGCGGCAACGACGAGTTGAGGAAAAGACGAGCGGGTCAGAAGGAAGATTTCATACCGTCATATGCCGCCACTACCTCCACTCCCGTCTCCTTTTTTAACTGCTCAGCAAGGAGCCACGGCTTTTCTTTTATCATGCTGAAGCCGAAGTGGGTCATAATGGCCATTTTAGGTTTGGCTTTCGATATGATGGAGGCGAAGTCATAGAAGGAGAGGTGATCAAGAGGGAGATTCTTATCTATGGGTTCGACCCGAAGTACATTCACTATCAGGTAATCGGTATGGTAAATATCGGGTAGCTCATCAAAAAACTTTGTGTCCGAAATGAGTCCTATGGTCACGCCGAGATTGAATATTAGCCCATATGTTTCTACCCCGTGGATATGTCTTACCGGGGTTTCGAAGGTCACGTCCTTTACGGTGTAGCTCTTCTTTTCCTTCATGACCTCAATTCTGTCGATATACTGCGTAGCATACTTCAGCACAACAGGGTCACCGGATACGGCATCATTCGGACAAAAAAGAACGCCCTTCTTCGTGAAGCCTCCGTTGGTCATGGCCTCAATCATAATGTTCACATCATTTGCGTGATCAAGGTGCTTGTGGGTCAATATTATGCCGTCCAGGCGGCTCGGATCGAAATGATCCTTTGATCCGCGAATTCTCACCACCGCTCCGGGTCCGGGATCAATGTACAGGTTAGTATCTTTGTAGTTAAGCCACAGACCGCCTGTTGCCCTTATCTGATTCGCGGCAACAAACCGAGCCCCACCCGTCCCGAAGAACTTTATAAACCCTTCCATTCAAAACCTCCTTCATGGTATTCCTATTGTAGGTGTTCATGGGACCAAATGTCAATTCAGATGCGCCGGAGTTCTCAATCCGTGAATCCTCTCTGGGAAACATGGCGTTTGTGGCTCGGGCGGGGCGGCTTATAGAGTTCGACATCTCACGCAAGACGGAATATGAGATCAGAAAGCAGCTTGTGGCGCGGTACCCGGATGCAACAATGTCCGACAAGAATTTCAGAATGATATACCTCCTTCTCGACCGCTATTTGAGGGGCCAAAAAGTCGAGTTTCACATTGATGTGGACCTCTCCGGACAAAGAGAATTCACGAGAAACATACTTACAGAACTACGGAAAGTCCCTTATGGCCAAGTTATCAGTTACGGCGGGCTTGCCAGAAACGCCGGGTACAGAAACTCGGCCCGCGCGGCAGGACAGGCTTGCGGGAAAAACCCAATTCCCATAATCATTCCCTGTCACAGGGTAATCAACAAAGACGGCTCCATCGGAGGCTTTGGGATGGGATCGAATTTCAAGAAAAGGCTCCTGGCAATTGAGGGAATTGTCTTTAATAAGGCAGCCGTCAGGTCTTTCACTGGCAGTAGATGATCAATCACTAACGACAACTACTGGAATATAGCCTTTATGGTGCCATATTCATACTGCCCGTGCGGTATGCTTCCAGATCCAGCGCTGTGTATATAAAGCCGTACTTTTTCAACTGCCGGGAGATTTTTTCCCTCTCGGCGATCACTGCATGGAAGTCGTTCCTCGTCACCTCTATCCGTGCCATATCGCCATGATATCTGACCCTCACCTGGGTAAGCCCCAGGCTCTTCAGGAATTCCTCGGAAAGTTCAATCTTCTTTAGAAGGGGCGCAGTTATGGCGGTGCCATATGGAATCCTTGACGCAAGGCAGGCGAGGGAAGGTTTGTCATGGGTCGGAAGCCCGTGGGTCTTTGAAAGCTCCCTGACCTCCGCCTTGGTAAGTTTCGCCATGAGAATAGGACTCACGATATTTCTCTCGGCGCATGCCCTTCTTCCTGGCCTGAAATCATCCATGTCATCAAGGTTTGAACCTTCAAGTATGTGTTTCAGGCCTCGCTCCTTAGCCGTCTTTCCGGCCATCTCAAAGAGGTTGAGTTTGCAGTAGTAACAACGCTCCCGAGGATTGCGGATATAATCCTTGTCATTCATCTCTGAGGTCTCGACGCATACATATTCCGCCCCCATGTGATCGGCGTACTTCTTCGCCTCCCGGACTTCCTGAGCAGGGTATGAAGGAGATATTCCGATGAAAGCCAGGACGTTCTCTCTTCCAAGAACATCGACACAGCACTTCAGAAGAAAGGTGCTGTCTACACCACCGGAATATGCCACCAGAACCTTCTCGAGACCTTTTATGATCTCTTTTATGCGCTCAAATTTCAAGATTGTACTACTACTCATCACCAATACTATATCAATTATTAATACCCATGCGCAAGAGATAGGCATGTGAACATATAGGCAGTGCGCCTATCTCTTATGTTGCACGCTGCCTATATCCTTCTCTCACCTGAGAC